>CAKSUD010000068.1 GCA_934500865.1 uncultured Clostridia bacterium
CATACTCGCTATACATCAGCTGCCGGTTTTGCAGCCTTACCTGCACCTTTGCTTGCGCTATTTCATTCATTCTAACCTACTCCAATCAGATCCATAGACTTCTCCGGACTGCTTTGGAATTAGTTTAACATTTTTGCGCTGTTTTCTCAAGACGTGGGATTGTTGGGCGGGTACAGAAAAACTATTGGACGGACGAAGAAATTAATATTTTAAAAAACAACTATAAATTTGGAGATATTGATAAAATAGTTAAATTACTACCACATAGAACATATAAAGCAATAACAACCAAAGCAAAGCATCTTGGTTTAAAGACGAGAGAATATTGGTCAGATGAAGAAGTAAAATTGCTAATTGATAATTATAGTAAATGCTGTTTAGATGACATAATCAAAATGTTTCCAAATAGGAAAAGAAATACAATTATAGCAAAAGCCTTATCTTTAAATTTAACTAATAAATCCATACTGGACGTTAGGTTCAATAAAAGTGAAAAAGAATATGTCTTTAAAAACTACAATTCAATGTCAGATAAAGAAATTGGCAATCAATTAGGAAGAACAGCAACAGCCATAAATAATTATCGTTATAGAAATGGTTTAATTAAGAAATACGAAAAATCAAGTTATAACGATTTATCTGAGTATATAAGACGAAATAACGCTGAATGGAAAAAAGAAGCTATGGTATATTGTAATTACAAATGTGTTATTACAGGGAAACGCTTTGATGAAATACATCATATCTACGGACTAAACCTAATATTAAATGAAACATTAGCAGTATTAGGTATAACATTGAAAGAAAGAATAGATGATTATACAGATAAAGAATTAAAAAGAATATTAAATAAATTTAGAGAATTACAATCTACATATCCGCACGGCGTTTGTTTAACAAAAGAAATTCATAATTTATTTCACTCACAGTATGGGTATGGAGGAAATACAGTAGAACAATGGAACGAATTTATTGTAAATTATAATAATAACAAATGCACTATTGTAGCCTAATCAACTACAATTATAATCAATAATATGATTAGATTTTGCGAATCTAATTTAACGTAATTGAAATATCACGCCAACACGCTATCAGCCATTCTTTCTGACATTGATAGTTATTATCAAATGTTAGAACTGTACTCACAGGGTAAAGGTTCTGCTGCCGAAGAAGCACAAAAAACTGCTGAATCGTGGGAGGGTATGTTCAATGCCCTTGAAAACGATTGGACTAAATTTGTAAACGAATTTGCTAATTCAGATTTATTTAAATCTTTAATTGAGAGTGCGCGACGATTTATTGATGTACTTTCAGATGCTTCTTCTCCATTAAATTTCATTCTTGCATGAGTAGCAGATTTACTTGGACTCGTAACAAAATTATCAGATGCAATAGGACTTATTCCTACAATTATAACTGGATTAACCCTTAAAAACGTAGGTGAACAAAACTTAAATACGCCCGTTTTCGTACTGCCACAAATAAAAAGTACGGAGAATGCAACACGTTTTAAAATAAGGTTGTCAAACTGCTGGGAAATGCTAATGGCTGTGTGACTACTCATAACAAAGCATTATGAGAGTGAGGAAACTCGGAAACAACAACACAGATGGACTATGCTGAAATAAAAGCTTGATTTTGTAGTGAAAATCAGGTGCTACGGTCTACATACCACATAAGAGTATAACAATGTATAATCAGCAACCAAGCCCTGTCGGGAGACACGGAAGGCTCAGAGAGTTGACGGCAACTGCCTTGTGGTAAGGCAAAGGTAAATTCCAATTGTTTAGGTAACACCTAAATAGTTCCAAAGTAGATTATCTCCTACTTAGTTTTGACACTGCGATAGACAGTGTAGAGATAAATCTATCATAATGCAAATGATTGAAATTGAAAAAATTAAGCAGTAATAACTTCTAAAACTTTAAATAAAACTAGCATACTAACACCCCATATACAAAGAACTATTACTATATAAGAAATGAAGTCACAAATCAGATTTATTGTACAACGGCTCTTTTTCCAACCAGAACTATACCAATTTTTAGCAGATCTTTGCGGTATAGTTAGAATTTTTATTCCGCACTACTTTGAAATATAACAATAATAATCCAAAAAACAATCGCAGAATTTTTTATAATCTTTTTCATTTTTACTTTTTTCAAAAACATCAAATCTTCTTTGCAACTCAAATGGCACATGAATATATTTGTCTTTAAATAACTTATGTATTGACGTTTTAGCGCTTAAAAAAGATTCTGAATTATAATCGGGTGTATATAAGTGCTTTTCAATTAGTTGTAATAACGGGATATAAAATTCTGTTAATGCTATTTCCGATTTTTCATACTTTTTTTGCCTTGCAAAGCTAAACACGCCATATGCAGTACTTATTAGTGTAACAATTTGCACTGCATAAGATAAAACCGATTCTATAAAATTCTTATCCATTTTGTTATTCCTTCTGTTTTTGTAATTTTGTATTCAATGACAACTTATGACATTCCCTAAAGAATAAAGAAAATTTCTCGTTGTCATTTTGCACAAATTTTATATTGACATCTTGATTTTGAAAAAACGTATGCTATAATAATATATGTAAGAGGAATCGTAATCGTAGACGATACTCTATATGGTAAATTTTATATTTAAAAATCCACCTATGTTCGAGATAGGCGGATTATTTTTTTATTTCATGAATAATGGCGTAAAACACAATCATGCACATAGTTGTGAACATTATTTCCATAAAATAAATCACTCTCCTTTCGTGCTGAATGCTACAAAAGGTCGTGATTACTCCCAACCTTTTGGCAAAATTAGGAGTACCGCCTACTTTATACGTCGAAGAAATCATAAGAAGTACGGATTACAATTCCGTCTTACGTTATTTATTATATCATTACATTCACAAAATTACAAGTATATTGTTAAAATTTGTCAGATTATACAAAAATCAATATTATATTTATGCATAATATAGTAAAAGACCTTGAAAGTTTAATTCAAGGTCTTTTCTTCATATCTTATATTGCTTTACCCTTTAGGTTTCCATTTAAAATATAGCCCGTATACCCGATTTTTCGATATGTTTCAGTAGCGTGAGCCTTTGTGCTTATTTCATGCGGCAAATATCTCTTGCTTTTTTCGGTGTTTTGTGTTATATTTTTTATGAATGATTGAGACTTTTCTGTGAATTTTGTTTGTGACGAACTCTATTCTAACAGATCTCAATCATTATCATTTTTTCTATTTCACGTTCACACATCTATTCGTTACAATGATTTTACTACAATAATGCGAAAAGGTCTTGACAATCTTCTTAAAAAAGCGTAATATAATAATATATTTTATACTATACGGTTAAACCTTGTTTGAAGAAATGTTTTGGGGTGATATCTTGAAAATTTCGTCAGTAATTCTAAAAAAAGAAGTAGTTGGACTTAAGCCATTTACTATGCATTCATTGGAAAATGTAGTTGTTCTTGTAGGCGCGAATGGTTCAGGCAAAACCAGAATGCTAAAACTGCTTGAAAAATATTTAGAAACTTTCGATGATAAAATATCACAACATCTCGAATTGTATAAAATGAATCTTCAAAAAGAATGTTTAATATCAAAGGAAGAAGCTCCTAAACCTGTTAATTATTCTCACTTTGACGCTAATATGCAATATCCTGACAACTTTCCACCGTATGTCATCAGTAAGGCAAAAGATGTACTTAAAACTTGCAATTATGAAGAAACAGCTCTTAATTCTATGCTACTACTTTATGATATGGCCTTTGGATACTCTGAACAATTTAAAGATGGAAAAGATTTTAAAAAAATTTCTGATTTCATTAGAGACTTGTGTAACATTTCAGTAGAATTTCAAAAAGATCAGCGCATATTAAAGATTTGCAATTTAAATGCTGAAGACGCTTCTTTATCACCAGGTCAGCAATATCTGTTTAGGATTGCAATTGCGTGCTCTTGGAACGAAAACAAAGATAATTTTATCTTTTTCCTTGATGAGCCTGAGATGCATCTGCACCCTAAAGCACTAATCAATTGCATAAAGTGCTTAAAAGAACACTTCTCAAGTAGTCAATTTTGGATAGCGACGCATTCTCTTCCACTCACAGCATATCTTAACGATAAATTCAACACATCAGTTTATATCATGAGTCATAATGAACCCCAAATGCTACGAAGTGACCCAACACATTTGCTGACAGATCTTATGGGAACTGAAGATAATATAATCCCAATTCGCAATTTATTATCAACGCCTGATGAATATGCAGCAAACAGATTTTCAATTGAATGCTTCACTCCCCCAACTGTTGTAACCTCAACGGAAAATGATCCTCAGAATAAGATGGTAGAATTATTCATTAAGCCTGGAGATATTATTGTCGATTATGGCGCTGGAAAAGGAAGACTATTTGAAGGCATTGGAATTGATTGTGCTGAGAGCAAACTTTCTGAGAATATTATATATTATGCATTTGATAAGTCCAATGACAATGCCGAAAGATGCAAGCATGTAATGGAATTATATGGAGGGGATTCTCAGAATTACTTTAATGATATTGACGAGCTGAAAGAATCCGTTAATGATAAAGGTAAAGCAGATTATGTTATGCTTGTAAATGTCCTTCACGAAATAGACGTCATAAATTGGATTGAAGTGTTTAAAAATATCGATTCTTTGCTAAAACCCACAGGTGAGCTAATCATAGTTGAGCGCTTAGAATTAACAATTGGAGAAGCACCTTATAGAAATCGTTTCTTAGTTGTTACCGATGATTCTGTTAAAGAGCTTTTCGGAAAAGAATTTGTGCAAGGTTTAACTCACCCTAAACGCAAATACGTTGTAAGATATCGAATAAAAAAAGAGGGATTGAATAGAATAGATGATAAGAAGTTACATTCATGCTTTGAAAGAATTAAGTGTGACTCGTTAAATAAAATAAAAGAACTAAAAACTGCGGATCAGCAAACTGACTTTAAACAAGGATTGAAAATGTCGTTTTGGCTAAATCAATTCGCAAATGCCGTCCTTAGTGTTGAAGATATGAAAATTAGAAAGGAAACTTTACAATGAAAGTGCTTGATACCAAAACTGTTATGATTAATCTCCTGGAGAAGGATAAAAAAACATATTTATCTGTCAAGCGTCTCCAAAAACTACTTATGTTTATTTATAATGAACTATCAAAGCAAAACGCCCTGAGCAATTATGAAATAGTATTCGATATTAGCTTTGACTCAATTGAAAGAACTGTACTTTACAACAGTCGGATTTTTGATTTGGACATAGATGGGGATTTAATCTATCTTCGCGAAAGGAACATAGCTGATTTAGTAAAACAATGCGATTTAGATGATGATATTAAAGAAATAATTGCTAAATTTGTAGAGGAAAGTGCGGCTTAATTTGAAGGAGGACTCATGTTTGATATACATGATACGAAAACAATAAAAGATTCTGTTCATGGATATATCTCTATACCTAAATGCTTTGTAAACCATATAATAGATACCGAATATTTTCAGAGATTAAGAAACATTGAACAGACGGGCATGCGTATATTATACCCTAACGCTAAGCATGATCGTTACTGTCACTCGTTAGGTGTGTTTTATCTTGGAAACAAAGCAGTTGATGCATTGTTGGATAATTTCTCTCGTGATAAACTTTGGAATATAAGCAGCGACCAAAAAAGCATTTTATTTTGGGCAAAGAACAAGGTGCTTTTTTTGATTGCATGTCTTCTTCACGATATAGGGCATACACCTTTTTCGCATTCGCTAGAAAATCAGATATATAAGAATTCCGGAACGAGAGGAATAAATGACAGGATAGCTGAATTAATTGTCGAATCTGAACACCTCGATGTTTCTGAGAAAAGTAATATGTCAATTAAAATTAAATCAGCAGCGCCCCATGAGCAACTTGGGGCGCTGCTTGTATTGGAAAAGATGAGAAAGAATATTGAAGATATATTTGATGAACTTATCGATATATCTTATCCCAGCATTAATTCATCAAACATTCTTATTTCCGAATACTATAAATATAATCCGACAATAGATAAGACTGATTTAGAATCTGACATATGCTTTATCATAAGAATGATACTGGGTTTAAAATATGAGGAACATTTTCCTGAAAAACAAATCCAAAATTGCTTTATTGAACTATTGAATGGCGGAAATTTTGATGTTGACAAGCTTGACTATATCATACGAGATACTAAAATGTCTGGTATAAATAATGTATCCATTGACATTGAACGCCTATTAAACTCGATATGCATTATTACAAAAACTATTTACAAAAATACTGAATTTACGGATGATAAACGATTTTCTCAAGTACCAATATATTCTATTAAAGTTGATGGAACAAACAATATGAAATTGCAGATAAAAGGAAATTTTAAGGGGGTATTTAAATTTCATCCTGACACGAAAGTTGTCGTCGAATGTGGAAGTTACATAGAATCCTTAAATGGTGTGACAGGTGATGCGAATATAATTTTATCGAAGCCTGTTGATTTTACTCAAGAAAGCCAGATTTTTGTAAATAATATTGAAAAAGGTGCTTCCGAAAACGGTAATAAAACAATTTTCCCAGACAATGATACTAAGAAACCGATACGCTGTATCATTAGAAATGCTCAACTAACAGATAATAGCAAATTTACTTTTAAAACTCAGGACACAAAAGAAAATCGCATTGAACTTGTCGTAAATGGAAAATGCAACATGGAAGTGGAGGGAAATTTCTCGTCTAAAGGTTCGGTTATATTTTATAATGAAACAGTTATCAGCGGAAGCGTAGAGGAATTAATTGTACTCGGCAATATGATTACAGACAATATTCCAAATCCAAATTGTTACAACGCCTTTTCAATTGGTTTTAAGAAACAGGCTATTAATATTATTGCCAATGTATTAGAAGCTAGGGATTACCTTTATTTGTGGTGCTATGCAAATCACAAAATAATATACTATGCAAATTTCCTTTTGCCAGCTCTTTCTGTTTCGCTAGCAACTCCTAAAGACTCTGAATCTTTCCCTTGTTGGTCGTTAGATTATAACAATCTAATAAATCTTGATGACGCATATTTATGGACATTGTTTCGTTTTCTTAAAGGCAAGTGTAAGGAAGAGGAAAACAAATTACTTGAAGAATTATTCACTAGAAAGTATAAGAAAAGCATTTGGAAGTCATTAGCAGAATATGATATCTTTTTTGAAAAATTTAATGATGAACAAAAGATGGATATTTCTAATACTCTTTCGAATATGATAAACGAGGATTTGCCTAATGTTAAGAATGATACTGGTTTTTTAGCCGGTTTCCTTGAGCAAAGTCTCATTGATTATCTCATTAAAGAAATTCCTGATTTTTCAGGATTAAATTGCCTTGTATATGTAAAAGCAGGATACATCCCCAAAAAAACTGATGTCTTTAATACATTTCTTTTGATGGGAAATGAGGCAGTAACAATGGATAGAATTCAATTGCTTAGAAATAAGGATATAGTCACGCAGCGAAAGACTGCCCATTATTTTTATTTATACTATGATTCGAGTTCAGTAATAGATCACCAGAAATTGATTGAATGTATTATCAAAAAAAACTAATGAAGGTTAAACCATGCCCTTCCGAAATTACGGATACAAGTGGTAAAACACACAATTAATATAAAAAACCTACTCAATTGAGTAGGTTTTTCTTATATCTGTTTATCTCTTAGGTTTCCATTTAAAACCGCAATTACCATAAAATAAATAATTATATCAGGCTTAGAATTTACAATTTACGTTATAAAAATATGCTATACTTTAATATGCTCGTTTTGAAAGTTTATAAGAGAAGCAATATAAAACGTATAAAACCTATTGACTTTTTAGCACTTTTTTGTTACAATTAGGAGGAAATATTATTTATGTTAAGGCGGTTAATGAAAATGATAAAAACAATCGTCAAAGAAAGCTTTGTCATGATAGAGCGAAAAGAAAAAAGAGGCAAAAACTTTCTAGTAAGTGAAATGAAAGCAGTTGAAATTTGCTTAAATCCTAATTCGCCAAAGCGAGGACACAATTACTTAGCTAACGCATATAGAATGTCGGACTGGGAAAAAAGATGATAACCGACTATAAAACCAACTATAAAACAAAGATAATTGACTTTTTTATTAGTCATATAAAAACTAGAATAATCTTAATTTGCGTCTTTCCACTTTGGTTTTCATTTGGAAATAATTTTTTTGGAACTACACTCAAATTAAAGCAAGATGGAGAAATGACACCTCGTGGGTGGGTAGTGAATGGAATAGCATTTGTTTTATATGTTATTTTGAACATAATTATTGGTTACATTCCCAAAAGGAATGAATCTCTTTCCAAGCAAAAAGAA
>CAKSUD010000069.1 GCA_934500865.1 uncultured Clostridia bacterium
AACTAATTTTGAGACTTTTAATTTGGTGCGAGTGATAGGAATCGAACCTACGGCACGCAGTTTAGGAAACTGCTGCTCTATCCTACTGAGCTACACCCGCAAAAACATATTCATATAATAGCATATGTTTTTTTATTTTTCAAGGATTAATTTTATTCTCTGCCTACTTTTACCCAAACATCAAGAAGTTTATTTACGATAGTTAAAAATTTAATTTTTTCCACCGAATTAGCTGCAATAATATCTTCTTTAGCTATTTCCGTACCATCTTTTATATATGTAATATCGCCTATTTTTTCACCCTTTTCAATTGGAGCTTTTAACGTGTAAAAGTCAACTTTCCTTTCAACATTTTTATTTAATCCTTTTGGCCCTAGCAGTGTTACCTTATTCTCAATAATTCCTTCGACAAACTCATTCTCACCGCGTTCGACATTTGTCATTCCAACAGATGTTCCCGCATCATCTAATACGACTAACGAATAGTTTGCAAAACCATAATCAAGGAGTTTTTTCGCATCTTCAAATCTGTCATTTCCGGTAGGAGCACACATAATAACGCCAATTAATTGCATATCATTTCTTTTGGCAGTTGCAGATAAACTGTATTTAGAAATTGAGGTGGAGCCGGTTTTAAGCCCGTTTGCACCTTCATAAAAACGGATTAATTTATTGGTATTTACAAGTTGTGATTTCCCATCACGCAAAGTATCCATCCAAATTGTTGTATAATCAAAGATTTTTTTATGTTTTAGTAACTCACGAGACATCACTGCAATATCGTGTGCAGAAGTGACGTGCCCATCTTCATCTATACCGTGACAATTCTTAAAAGTTGTGTCATTCATTCCAAGTTCTTTTGCACGAGCATTCATCATTTCCACAAATCCTTCTTCACTACCAGCAACAAACTCGGACATAGCAACACAGCAATCATTGGCAGAAACAACGCAAATTGCTTTTAACATATCATTTACAGAAAGCTTTTCAGTTTCATTAAGCCAAATTTGTGAACCGCCCATTTTTCTTGCACGTTCACTGCATCCAACCATGTCGTCTAAGGAAATTTTGCCGGAATCAATTGCTTCCATAATAAGTAGGATTGTCATAACTTTAGTAACACTAGCCGGGCGTAATTGCTCGTGTTCGTTTAGTGCATATAGGACTTCTCCAGTGCTTTCTTCGATTAGGTATGCGGATTTGGCTGTTAAATCGAGAGTAGGTGTAGCAAAAACCGGTGTAATAAATAAAATAAAAGAGAGAACTATAGAAATAATTCTTTTAAACATAAAAATCACTCCTTTGTAAAATATCTATGAAACAGATAAAAAAATATGTTGCAATAAATTTTCATTATTATTTCACATTTCTACAAGATATTTTCACATATATTTGTTACAATATATAAGGAATGGAGGAGATATTTATGAATGAAGAAAACAATGAAGTTATAAATGAAGTCACTACTGAAAATGTAGTAAAAGTTGAAAAGAAAGAAAATAAAAACAAAGGTTTTCTTATTTTGTTTTCTCTTTTATGCGTTATTACAATTGCATTTTCAACAATAGCAATTGTAAATGATATTAAAAAAGAAGAAAAAACAGAAGAGGGAGTCGGGGACATCTATTCAAACATAATAAAAACGATGTCAGAGTCAAAGACACCAAATGAGGAATTCTCTATAAAAGATATAGCAGCACTTACAAAAAATTCGATTGTGGAAATAAGCACAGAGACAGTTGTTTGGGGAACAAGACTCGGCCAATATATATCAGAAGGTGCCGGAAGCGGTATTATCATTTCAAATGACGGATATATCGTAACAAATAATCATGTAATAGAAGATGCAAGAAAGATAACAGTTAAGCTAAATAGTGGCGAAAGCTATGAGGCAGAAGTTATCGGCACTTATTCTGAAAACGATATAGCAGTATTAAAAATAGATGCGACAAACTTGCAACCTGTTGTTTTAGGCGATTCAGATAAACTTTGTGTAGGCGATACAGCAGTAGTTGTAGGAAACCCTTTAGGCTCACTTGGTGGAACTGTAACAAATGGCATTATAAGTGCATTAGACAGAGAAATAGACTTAGGCGATACAACAATGAATTTACTTCAGACTAATGCAGCAGTAAATCCTGGCAATTCAGGCGGAGGACTATTTAACGGAAGAGGTGAGTTAGTTGGAATAATAGTTGCAAAATCTGCCGGAAGCGATATTGAAGGAATAGGATTTGCAATTCCAATTAATGATGTAAAAGATGATATATCCGAACTAAAAATGTATGGATATAAAAGAGGAAGAGTACAACTTGGAGTAACATTAATAGATGTTTCGGATTCTATGAAAGCAATGATGTATAGATTAGATTCAACCGGCGTATATATACAAAGTGTTGAGGATAATTCTGACGCAGATAGAGCCGGAATAAAAGTAGGAGATAAAGTAGTTTCAATTGATAATCAAACAATTGAATCCGGAAATGATGTTAAAAAAGCTATTCAAGAAAAATACCCTGGTGATAAAATTTCTATAAAAGTTATGAGAAACGGAAGAGAAAAGACGATAAATGTCGAATTAACTGAGTATAAGGGAGAATAGTTAGGTAAGTTTCGGATTGACTGAGAGTGAATATAAGTATAAGATATATGAGGGTGTGATGAATGAAAATTTATCATTCCCTCAGATTTTTAAATTATAAATTATAATTTATAGAATGGTTTTGACCGTTTTGTAATATGGGAGGGAGAATACCAATGAAAAAAATATATCCTTCAATTTTGGCAGCAGACTTTTCAAAGTTAGGCGATGAAGTTTGTTCACTTGAAAACGCCGGAGCAGACGGAGTTCATATTGACGTTATGGACGGAAGATTTGTAGATAATATAACATTCGGAATGCCGGTTATAAGAGACATAAGGAAATGTTCAAACTTATTTTTTGATGTTCATTTAATGATAGAAAATCCTGAAAAATACATAGATAGATTTATTGATGCAGGAGCTGACGGAATAACTTTTCATATTGAGGCAACAGACGAACCATACAAGGTAATAAATATGATAAAAGAAAGAAATAAAAAAGCGGGAATATCCATAAAACCTAAAACACCTCTACCTACGGCAGACGTTTTTAAGGATGTTGATATAGTTTTAATTATGTCAGTTGAGCCTGGTTTCGGTGGTCAAAAGTATTTAGAAGAAGTAGATAAAAAAATAGAGGAACTATCTAAATTAAGATATGAAAATGACTTAAACTTTGAAATTGAAGTGGATGGTGGAATTAACACAGAAAATATAGAAAAAATCGCAAAACTCGGAGGAGATATTTTTGTTGCAGGAAATGCTGTCTTTGGTGCTAAAGACAGAGAAAAAGCAATATTAAAACTAAAAGAATTAGTTAAGTAAATTATAAACTTTTGGAAATTTGTTAATAATAGCATAAGGAGGTGTGGCAATGTACAAATTTACAGAAAAGGCGGAAAAAGCCATTAAGTTAGCTAAAGAAATTGCAAAAGATTTTAAACATAATTATATAGGAACAGAACATATTTTACTTGGGCTTATGAAAGAAGACACAGGAGTAGCATATAAAGTTCTTACAATTCAAGGAATTACGGCACAAATGATTTCCGACAAAATTGAGGAAATGTTTGGTGTCGGAGTAGAAAAT
Organism: uncultured Clostridia bacterium; assembly: GCA_934500865.1. Lineage (GTDB taxonomy): Bacteria > Bacillota > Clostridia > TANB77 > RGIG9151 > RGIG9151. The sequence continues at coordinate 3,674 of CAKSUD010000069.1, forward strand.
GAAGTAAAGATGATTGGCTTTACGCCACGAGCAAAGCGAATTTTAGAAGTCGCTTTCCATGAGGCAAAAGGACATAAGCAAGAATATATAGGAACAGAACATATTTTACTTGCAATAATGCATGAACCCGATTGTATTGCAGTAAGGCTATTAGTCGAAATGGGAGTAGATATGCAACGTCTATATAACGAAATTGTAAAAAGAGTTAGCGACGATAATAAAGAAGGGTTTGAAGTAACTAAACGAAATACAAGGAGTAATTTAACGCCTACCTTAAACCAATTTGGAAGGGATTTAACCGAACTTGTTGAACAAGGAAAGGTTGATCCGGTAATTGGAAGAGTTGAGGAGATAGACAGGGTAATTCAAATTTTAAGCAGACGCACAAAAAATAATCCTTGTTTAATTGGAGAGCCGGGAGTCGGAAAGACTGCTATTGCCGAAGGGCTTGCACATAAAATTGTTGATGGAGACATTCCTGAGATTTTAAAAGACAAGAGAGTTGTTACACTCGATTTATCTTCTGTTGTTGCAGGTGCAAAATATAGAGGAGAATTTGAGGAAAGAATAAAAAAAGCACTTGGGGAAGTTACCAAGGCGGGGAACGTAATTTTATTCATAGATGAATTGCATACCATAGTCGGAGCGGGAGCGGCAGAAGGAGCAATAGATGCTGCAAATATTCTAAAGCCATTACTTGCAAGAGGTGAAATTCAGTTAATTGGAGCAACAACATTAGATGAATACAAAAAGCATATAGAAAAGGATTCTGCATTAGAGAGAAGATTTCAACCGATTATTGTTGAAGAACCGAGCGAGGATGATGCAATAAGCATATTGTTTGGGTTAAAGGATATGTATGAAGCACATCACGGAGTTAAAATCACAGATAACGCAGTAAGGGCGGCTGTTAAACTATCTAAAAGATATATAAACGATAGGTCGTTACCGGATAAGGCGATAGATTTAATGGATGAAGCAGCATCAAAGCTACGTTTACTTAGCTTTACCGAGCCTGAGAATATAAAAGCAATAGAAGAAAAAGTTAAGAAACTTTATGAAGAGAAAAACTCTGCGATTATTAATCAGGACTTTGAAGGAGCTGCAAAAATAAGAGATAAAGAACTAAAACAAAGAGCAAAGCTAGAAAAAGCAAAACTTGAATGGCAAAAAAAGAGCGAACTTACTGAGAATGTAGTTGATGAAGAACAAATCGCTGAAATTGTTTCTAAATGGACAGGAATACCTGTAACAAGACTTGCGGAAGAAGAAACCGAACGATTAAAAAATATGGAAACACAGTTAAAAAAGAGAGTTATCGGTCAAGATGAGGCTATAAGTGCTATATCTAAAGCAATAAAAAGAAGTAGGGTTGGAATTCAAGACCCCAAACGTCCGATTGGTTCATTCTTGTTTTTAGGGCCTACCGGTGTGGGGAAAACAGAATTATGCAAGGCATTAGCTGAGGTACTATTTGGCGATGAAAATGCAATTCTAAGAATAGATATGTCGGAGTATATGGAAAAGCACTCTGTTTCTAAATTAGTTGGTTCGCCTCCGGGATATGTTGGATATGATGAAGGTGGTCAACTAACAGATAAGGTAAGACGTAGACCGTATGCAGTTGTGCTTTTTGATGAAATAGAAAAGGCACATGAAGATGTATTTAATATATTATTACAAATATTAGAAGACGGAAGACTTACTGACTCACAAGGTAGAACAACTAATTTCAACAATACAATAATAATTATGACATCTAATGTCGGTGCGAGAACTATTTCAGACGGTAAGAAACTTGGGTTTGATAAGGGTGACGAAAAAGTTAACGGCTATAAGGACATCAAAAAGAATGTAATGGATGAATTAAAAAGAACTTTTAGGCCTGAATTCTTAAATAGAATTGATGATATAATTGTTTTCCATCAATTAAATGAAGAAAATATAAAATCAATAGTAGAAATTATGATCAATAAATTAGTAGAAAGATTAAAAACTAAAGACATTGTGCTAAATGTCGGAGATGACGTAAAAGAGTTTATAGCTAAAAAAGGATTTGATTTAACTTATGGAGCAAGACCCCTAAGACGTGCAATTCAAAATCAAATAGAGGATACTGTTGCTGAGGCATTTTTAAACGGAGACATTAAAAGTGGAAAACCGGTAAAGTTATCGATTAAAGATGATAAGGTTATAGTAGGGTAAAATAAAAAACGGCTTTTGCCGTTTTTTTAATCTAATTTTATTATTGGTGCCGCCGAAACTTGCTTATTCTTATTTATATAGTGCATACTTTTTTCAGCAATTTCTTCTAAGGTTAAATTCTCATATCTGCTGAAAATATTATGTCCCTTTTTATCCATTTCTTCTATAAACTCTAAAAATACAGAATAGAAAGGATTACCTAATCCTTTTTCTAATTCGGATTTTAGAAGTTCTATTGATTCTTCTAATGTTAATTCTCTGTCACGATATATTCGCGGTTCTCTTAATGCAGTATATATATCTGTAATTTCTAATAACGAGATTGCTGGTAAGAAAGCATATATTTTCTTCTCTGAAAAGTTTTTTGGATGATGGAAAAATGCAGTAGCAATTATATCGTCCGAAAAGCCGAGTTCCCTAAGTAGGTTTGCACTATGAATTGCGTGTTTAGACATTTCTTTGTACTCTTCATTAGTTAATTTGCCAGGTTTAGCAAGTATTTCTTTCTTAATTTTTATTTTCCCAATATCATGCCACCAACACATTACTATTAGTTTATCGTACTGTGTGAATGTTAAATTTTTTATATAATTTATAAACAGTTCTTTGTCTTTATGATTTATTTTTTTTTCGAGTACATCTATTGGAAGTTTTCTTAAGTAATCTACAAATTCAACCATGCAACTTGCAAGTTTTATAGAATGAGTAAATGTATCGATTCTTAAAGTGTTTTTAGAGTTTATGATGTCATTTATTGTGGCACCATAGGTATCTATTAATAAATCAAAGAGTTCTTTGTTCATGAATGTACCTCCAAGCAGCATAATTTTTATTACTATTTATATTTTACCACTTTTCGCATAAATGTGTCAATTATTCGATGTTTATATAATTAGTTAATTTTGGGAAGAAAATGTGCTAAAAATACTAAAGTTTGGTGTGAAATTGTCGATATATCATCTAGATGAAGGGGTGAAAACATTGCCAAAATATGTATGCGTCGTTATAGACAAGGACGGGCGTCGTAGTAAGCAAAGGGTTGAGGCGGCTACGCCTGAGACTGTAGCAGCTACATTTAAAGCCAGAAATATTTATCTTGTATCTATAAAAGAAGAAGGACTATTTGATAAAGAAATAAATATTGGTGGTTCTGGAATGTTGCCTTCAAAACAAGTTGCATTATTTTCAAGACAATTTTCTATGCTACTTAAAGCCGGTGTTTCGGTATCAGGTGCACTAGATATTTTACGAGACCAAATGGATGTAAAACAAACTAGAAAAGTAATAGATGATACATACCAAGAGGTATTAAAAGGTGCATCGCTGTCTGGTGCCATGCGTAGTACAAAACGATTACCTGATTTATTCGTAAACATGGTTGAGGCAGGAGAGAGCGGAGGTTTCTTGGATGAAGTAATGGAGCGAATGGCTACATTCTACGAAAAGGACAACAGATTAGTAGAAAAAGTGAGAAATGCACTTATTTATCCTGCTGTTGTAATTTTAGTTACGGTGGTTGTTGTTTACATACTCGTAACCCAAGTTGTACCTCAGTTTGCAAGTATGTTTGAAAGTATGCAAGTTGAACTTCCTTTATCTACTAGAACTCTAATAGCGATAAGTGATTTTATCAGCAGATGGTGGATAATTATTTTTGCTATGCTAATAGTTGGAGGGGTAGTACTTGCAAAGTATTTAAGTACACCACGAGGCAAAATGAAAAAGGATAGCATTTTAATGGCAACACCTATTTTAAAAAATGTTGTGCTAAAATCAGTGGTTGCTAGATTTACTAGAACATTAAGCATTATGGTAAAAACCGGTATTCCAATGTTAAAGGCAATAGAACTTTCGTCAAGAGTTGTAAATAATAAGGTCGTAGAAAAAGGACTTATGGTAGTTGCTGACGAAATATCTGCCGGTAAGTCATTATCAGTACCTATTCAAAATATGAAACTATTTCCGAAAATGGTTGTGTCACTAATAAAGACCGGTGAGGAAACAGGTTCGCTAGATGAAATGATGGATAAATGTGCTGATTTCTATGATGAAGAAGTTGCAAACTTGTCAGAAAGACTTACTACCTTGCTAGAACCTGCAATAATTATAATTTTAGCATTGGTAGTTGGAGGTATAGTTATGAGTATAATTGAACCGATGTTCAGTATGTACAATAACTTAGCAGTTTAGTTTTGGCACTAATTCTTTGGCTACAAAGAATGTGTATATATTGTATTAAAAATTTAAAGGAGGAAGAAATATGAAGAAAATGGGTGGCAACAAAGGTTTTACCCTAGTAGAACTAATTATTGTAATAGCAATTCTTGCAATAATCATGTTAATCGCAATTCCTAATTTCTCAGGAATTCAACAAAGAATGAAGGTAAGAGCCGATAAAGCTACAGCAGCACAAATCGGTAAAGCAGTAAGAGTATGGTATACAGA
>CAKSUD010000070.1 GCA_934500865.1 uncultured Clostridia bacterium
CATATACCTCATTTTTTTCTATTTTCTCCTGCGTTCTTAATAAATAAGGTTTTACAATTTCATAATTATCAATAGTCAGAAAATGAGATATTAACCTCAAAAATTCTGCATCAGTCAATGGGCCTACCATGCTATGATCAAAGCTTGTTCCCGTTTCATCATCTAACCGTTCGAGAATACCTAATGCTTTCTCCATATCCTCTACTGTCCCATTTTTAACAACCAATTCTACCGCACGTTCATATGACCTTGTTAACTCATTCTGGAGAAAATACAAATCACAAGTACGTGGTTCTCCCTTGAAAACTTCCGTATCCTGTAACAATAATTCCAAATTAGTAATCGCCGATTCACAGATTGTTTTAAAATCCATTTGTGCTATGTGTGCACACAATTCTGCCATCTTGACAGAATAGATTATCCAATTGTAGAACCAATTAATATTTTCACAATCTGCACAGACTGTCTCTATAACTCTCCTATCTCCCTCCTCAGCGAGATAATATATTTGTGAGAATAATTCTATGAAAATCCTTACATCTTTTTCTCCTGGCATCCTCAATGTTTTGATTTTTTCCCAGTTTCCAATTGCAACCTCAAAGGAACCTTCACTTTGTGGATAATATCCAGTCTCAATATATGAAAGATAGTTTTTCCAATGAATCAGTTGTTGCTCCTCCGCAATTGAAGCAATTTCATCAAATTCTATATAGTCCTGTAGCTCATCATACGCAATCTCAATACATTGGTTTCTTATTGAAATCTTTTCTTTTTCTATTGCCTCCATAAGCTTAGGAATGATACTAACTCCCTGTTCATCAAGATAATATCTATAATAGTATTTAAGCTCCTCAATATTGTACTGTTTAGCCTCAGTATCTAGATACAGTTCCCACCAAGGTGTAATACCGGCTTTCGAAGAAATATAACATGCCAGTCGTCCTGTATTCTTATCAAAAGTTGGTTTCCCGTCAATCTGCATTAATTGATTTAGTTTAGAAGCACCTTTTATATCACATATTGCTTGAAAATATTCTTTACCAGTACTATCGAATTCGTTCATATCATCGAGCATTGCCAACAATTCACCTGCTGTTACCAACGCAACTAAATTTCTGATTCTACCCGCACTTCGAATAATACAATTCAGATTCATTCTTATACGTTTTCTAGAATAACCCTCCGCTACTGATTTAAGAACAAATTCATTCTCAATTAAAGAAGTATTTTCATCATCCCTCTTAATTTTATACAGTAGTTCCGTAAGATAATAAAACGACTTATCGAATTCAAAAAAAGGGTTCCCCTGTAACCAATCTGCAAGAATACCATAAACATTTCTCTCTAAGTCAACCTTTTTCTCCTTTAATAAAGACAACACAAATCGGCGGAAACTTTCATGATAAATTGAAAAGCCACCGCTTAGAATATTTTCAATCAATAATGGGTGAAGCACCGATATATCGTGTTCTACAAATTCTCCATCACCAGTAATCTCTTTTAAATCATCTAGACTAAGATAGAAATCCGCCCCACAAAGCGCATTAACCGTGCGGTTATTACGAACCATTGTATATAGATATGAATAATAATTAGACAGACTGATGTCGTAATCAGGTATTTTGTCTATTAACTCTTTATTTACATCTGAATTTCGTAATTGACGCAAAATATAACTAAGGTATAAAGCATTTCCCTGTGATTTCTCAAGTAGATATGCACTTATTGATAAAGCATCATCATCTTCAATAATGTCATCATTAATCTGAAAAGTCGCCATCAAAGATTTTACTTGTTCAATTCCCCATGGCTCAATTTCAAATACACAGTAGTTCTTGTCCTTGAAAGCCTCCAGCTCATCGATTGGCTGTGATGATATTAGCACATAGCAGTTATCAGGAAAATGTATATCCAACAGTTCAGAAATAATTTCAGTTTCAGAGCGCGAAATAATATCTTTATGCAGTTCATATTCTCTGGAAATATGATCAAGTCCATCTACTACTAAATAGAACTCTTCTTCAACGAAGCCAAGCAAATTTTCAAGTTCTTTCTTATCTGCGCCAAAGGTTGTATTTTTTTGTTCAGCCAATTCTGGGCATTGTTCCACAATCTGCGAAACCAGATTTCCATATAAGGATGCAACACATATTCTCTCAAGACTATTTGTATCCTGTAATGACTGGAAGCAATTATAATGTATAACTTTACTATCATCATTCTTAAGTTTATCTATGTATTCGTCGACAAGCCAAGACTTGCCAGAACCGGGATTGCCCGTAATAATGACACGTTTTGAATTACGAATCTCTCTATGTAAACTTTCAATTTCATCACTGAGTATTATCTGATGCGCTGAATCCACAGGAAACCTTTGATCAAATTTTCCATAATCCATTATGAGACCAAGTCGACCAATTAGCGCATTAGAATTAAGTCTATTACCCATCGCTCTGGAATGTTTCACTTCTGCTGCGAGCTTATAAATAACATCCTCTACGGTGAGATTATTATTGGGATAAATACCCACACCCAATTTCTCAGTCTGTTTAATAATCACATTTTCAATTTCTCCCGGATTCTTTAAATCAAGACTTGCTTTCGGCATTTCTAAAAAGATAGTGAGTTCGGTACAAAAGGATAAAAAGTCCTCTCTAGTAATCAGTCCGGACTTAATTGCCAGGTTAAACTTTCGCCACGTTTTTGGAGGCAATTCTCCTTCAAGCCAAAACATGCTACCATCAAACACAAATGCTACAGTCGAAAAAGGTAAAGATTGATCTTGAACAGGCTTTAAAAACTTTGCAATGTACTCGTCAGTCGGCCTATTCCACGCAAGACACAACTTAATTAGAGTATCCTTTTCTGACTTTTTGCTGTCTTTCCAAGACAAAAAAAGATCACTTAAGGCAGTATCATGCCCATTGCCATTTGCAAAGTCATCCTTAGTAAGTTCGTGAGAGGTTTCATCATCAGAATACTTAATCTGAAATTCAGTAATACCGTTAGGCGTCATCACTTTTAAATCATCAAATTTATCCCTATTGAAATTCTTACGATCAATAGTAATTTCAGCATCTGTCTGTTTAAGCATCAACTGTAGTATTATCGAAACAGTAAAATAATCCTGATATTCATATCCTTCATGGATTTGACTCTGCATTTAATAACCTCCTCACATCAAAACTACATGAATCAACTTTTCAATTCTTTCCCTGCCATCCAACTATAAGTTTCCTTATGCTCACACAGTAAGTTAAGCTACAAGATGACTCACTATCAATTATTTCATTAAATTCAATGTTTCATAATTCTCACTAGAACAAATTATACCATATCACACAACAGATATATAGCAGCACTCGCCAATTCATAGAAGCAAATTAAAATATGGAAAATAATTTCATTAAAAACCAGCAATCATCTTCCTAAAAAAATAATCAATACATATTAATTTTTCGTTTTTCCTCATCCAATCGCATAAAAATCCCCTTAGATTCCTGACTCGCTTCTAACACCTCATCCGTGATATTCAATTCCAACTGCAATCTTCTACATAAAATCGAATATGTACGTTCATCCAACATATCCCTTAGATTCTCATCAATCTCCTTTGCTGTTCAATTGTTAAGCTTATTATAACTGGGAAAAAAATAAGATTTTGACCTTTATAAGGTCAATTTGATACGTCAACTATCCTTTTGAGGACTAGTTGAAAAGAATTTCATAAAATGAAAAGGTACCACCAGTAATTGATAGCACCCTTTATTCGATATAAAAGCGACATTTCTCTAATACAACCTAAATTTCATCCATCTATTAAATTGTTTTATTTATCAATCATGCACAATTACGCAAATTACATAAAAATTATAATTTTCCTACTAACTACCGATATTTATTGTTTTATAGCATACTTCTCGTCAAAAATCATCGGTAATTCATCAGCGGATACTGGCTTATTTGACAAATATTTATAGTCATTTTCATTAATTGCGGGCAAACCATAGTTGGGTTGCTCCATATATTCCCTACTAAGCCTCACAAATGCATCATCCTTCAAAATAGTTTCGCTTATAGATTTTGAAAAAAAGAAATTATCTGTAAGAGCAAAGACCAAATAGTTTATGTACTTCAAAACATCCTCTCTCTTAGAAGAATTTATCTGATGCCACAACTGTTTATATGCTTTATCACGCTTATGATAAAAAAGTAATATTACTGTAGCTCCATTAAAAGGAAATACGCAAAGATGGACTGATTGATTTTTCTTTTTTTCATCAAAATCATATGGATCGATAATTTGGTTTCCCTTCATATCTTTATATATTGTAAAAGTTCCTTGAACAGCTATTGGGCAAACAAAAGGAAGTACTTCCCAATATGCAATTTGAAAACCATATTCGACTTTTCCCGCCTTAATCTGCTTAAAGTATTCCAAATCATCTAAATAATCTCTAGTATCTAATTCATTCCCTTTTAGCATTTGCTGAATATTAACAAATGGTAGATACTGTATATCATTTTCGCAAAGCTCCCTTTCGTACTTTTTTTGACTTATCATCAACAATAAATTTTTTATAGCAATTTCAGCCATCATTAAGTCATTGGGTCTTGTTAATATAGTTTCTGGATTTTCATAATCTGCAAATTCCTTACTATCACAATCTCTGCAAATATAGTGAAATGTACCTGTACGTTTTATACCATCCTCACACTTAAAATAGCTTATCTCGGCAACTTTATTTTTATTATATAACATACCGTCTTCCGCCAATGTATTCAAAACCATGTATGGAACTGAATGTGAATTACAAATTTGATTTATCTCCTTTCCACAAAGGAGACAATGTTTGGGTTTCGCACCTTGTCTAGCTATTTTAACTTTATTTTGCACATTTATCTTCTTACTTAACTCTTCCATAAATCATTATCCTCATTGACTATGTCATTCAGACTTAATTCCTTATACCTCACCCTTTTTAAAGCAACTCCCGCCTCTATCGATTTTACTACATGTTCATAAATCACCTTATTTGCCTTTTTTTCAAATACTGGATCAAATACCCTTTTTGTAATTTTGAACTTTATTTTTGCATATTCTCTAATAACATTCTTTTTTACCAATGGAACACCGGCATATTTTTTTTCGCTCTTCTGACAAAAATCATAAATTTCCTTTATGCCAGTTGCAGTGTTAATTGCTTCCTTAACAGTTAATAGACTAATAATTGGATACTCCTCTGAAATATCAACATCTGTTCCTGTGTACAAATAAGAAACTATTATTCCATCAATTTGACTGATTCTACAATCTGATTTTAATAAACACTTTACATCTTCGCTGTTTTCTTTTATTGCATAAAGCTGATCTTTCATCTTTTTCTGTGCTTTTATTAATTCTCTATCCAAATTACACTTTTCAGAATATGACTCTGGCAGATAAAAATGCTTAAATTCTATATATAATGCATTTCCTATCGAATCGCAAACTAGCAAATCAAATTCCCTTTTGTTTTTTGTACCAGGAATTTTTAATTCAAAATTTGATACTTTATTTAATCCTTTTATCCTTCTATCTAGCCATAACTCGACTTCTGGAATACAACGTTCCTTAATCTTATCTTTAATTTGTAAAAAACGTTCATTATCATGTCTTCTTAGATAGTTTAAAAACTGAGTGTCAACAGAGTTATTAAATAATAATATAAATGGATTAATAAACATACATCCATCTTTTGTCCTAATTATAGGTGCGTCAGCCAAATTAGCTTTAGGATAATCTCCTTTCCCTAAAGGCTTATATATGCAGTCTTCAATTGCTTGTTGATAAAATTCGTCATTATCTGTCGGAATCATTGTTCTTATTTGAGAAGCCCCCACACTAGAGAAACAAATCAATAATTGGGTCCATCTTAACTTGCGTACCATAAAATCTGCGTCATATAAAAAAATGTAACGCTTAGCTGCTGTAATCATTAAGTAATCCCTTATTCCTCCACCTTCCATTGCAGAATATGGTTCAAAATCATCATTCCATATATTTTCACTCCAATAACTTTTATACAATTCAAATATTGCCATCTGGCGTTTTGTTAGCTCTGTTTTAGCAGTTCTTCCGCACCCGTATTGCAGAATATAATGAAGTGGTTTTCTTAACAAATAATATTCATATTGTTGCATGCTTTCTCGGCATAGTTCTTCTTCATTTACAATAATCAAATCTCCTTCTTTTGAAAATGACGCTTTTCTATTATGTACCTTCGGAAAAATATCACATAGTTCTGCGTATGTATATGCTTCCATCAATAGCCTATATGTATATTCATAAATCGAATCATCTACTTCATATAAAAACACCTCTTCTTCCTGCAGATACTTATACGCCAAATGCGTTAAGTAATTTAACGCAAATACTAAATACCTTTCTAAAGATTCTGACGAACTGAAAAAACATCCAGTCTCAATTGCTGCATCAACATATGCACAATTACAATGAAATATAAAAGAATATCTTGGAATTTCCTTATTTAATAAATTTGGAATCCAATCATCGACTACTTTTTCTAATTCATTATAATCCACTTGTATCTTATCCATTTAATGACCTCTTAACTCCATCAATCATATAATATCGCTCTCATCATATGCGTTGCCACTTGTTTTTCATATAAAATCATCTTAATTTTTTTAGGATTTCCTGCATTACTCTTCTTAATTTTTTTTCTTCTTTTTTCTTCATATCTATGATTGCTTGTTCTGTTTCTTCTTCTGAAAATAGCACTGTTCTACTATATTTATTCAAACGTTCCCGTAAATTTTTGTCCCAATTTTCATTCACTTCTTTAGAAAAAAGTTCAAACTTTTTGCGATTACTAAGTAAGTCTTTCGATAATGATAAATCGTCACTATATAATCGAAAAAGTTTTTCTGCTTCTATAAGGCCTTTTGTTACTGCCTTATCATACATCCCTACATCCACAGTATAAGATATCACCTTATTTCTTTTATAGCTTAATAAAGTTTGTCTAGCAGCATCTATTGCCAATATATATCTAGCGGAATTTGGTAAATAATAAGACTTCAAATCATAGTTCGTTCTGCAATTTAATTCAAATAGTAAAAAAACACATGCAATTGAAAATCCCCATAATTCAAGCAAACTTTCTATACTGTAGATTTGCATATCTTCTAAGCCATCTTTGTCTTGTTCATACAATATCAGTATATTATCTATTGAACTTGTTGCTGCAGCTGCATCAGCATCCATTTCCAAAGTTCTTCTATCTAAACAATATTGCACAATATTATTACTTTTTTCCATACGCATATAAATTTTTGAATTCATATACAAGTCATTCATTAATCTTGTATGACCATTTACAATATGTCCAACTTCGTGTGTAAAAACAAAACGTATTGCAATTAATGCTACATAAAACGATAATTGTTCTCTACCGGGATCCACAATAGTATTCTGAGTACTAAAGATAAGTTCATGTTTATTATTCCTATATACATACTCTCCTGTATAAATTGCATTTTTTTCTTCATTTGCATTACCAAAATTAGATAATATATTTCTTTGTGCAAATGCAGTTTTCATCAATGCTACTATTTCAATTATTGTTCCTGTATTTATTTTCAGAATATCATAATTGCCCTGTTTATCGTAATCTGCACATGCATTTATACTACTGTCATCCCGAAAATTAAAATCAAATTTTCGTATATCAAAGTTGCGTTCATAAACTCCTTCAACAATGGACTTAATAATGTGAAAGTATGATTTATTTGTAAAACCTGTATTAAAATCCTTCATCTTGCCTCCCTGATATAATTAGTAAAATTATTTCTCTCAGAACCTTATCGACAGATACCTATTTAATCCTTAATATAAATATAGCACCATCCGTATATTTCGGACAGTGCTATTTACAGTTGTCTGGGCATTAATATTTTGATATCGTATCTAATTTCATTTTTCAACTTATCCCACAGAATATCTACGTACCAATTACGTACCAATTTCCGTAGCAAATACATAAAGATATATTGATTTTTATCGTTTTCAAAAACCCTTACAAATCTTGAAATATCAAACCTTATCGGACTTTATGGAGATATAGAAACTTACATCTAAATCGTCAATTTATAACGATTCCTAGCTTCATATATATCTATCTCCTTTATTTTCCTCTTTATGGGCTTTTTGCTGTATACCGC
>CAKSUD010000071.1 GCA_934500865.1 uncultured Clostridia bacterium
ACAAAAAAATTGTATCAAAATTTAATTTAAAATACAATTTTTTTGTAACTATTTTTTTAATTATTTACAAGATGATGCAAATTAAACCTCCACTTCCCTCATTTATTATTCTTTGCAATGTTTCTTGAATCTTTTCCTGTGCATCTTCAGGCATTCTATTTAACTTATTGTTTAATCCTTCGCTTACTAATTCATGTAATGACTTTCCAAAAATATTGGACTCCCAAATTTTCTTTGGATCGCTTTCAAACTCTTCCATTAAGTACTGTACCAACTCTTCAGATTGTCTTTCACTTCCCACAATAGGCGAAACTTCCGTTTGAATATCGGCACGTATCATATGAATACTTGGCGCACTAGCTCTTAACTTAACACCAAACTTTCCACCCTGTTTAACTATCTCAGGTTCTTCTAGGCTAAGTTCATCCATAGAAGGGCTCACAATTCCATATCCTTTAGTTTCTACCTCATGCAAAGCATATTCTATCTTGTCATACTCTTTTTTAACATGAGATAAATCATTTATCATGCTAACTAACTGACTCTGATTTGTAATTTCTACTCCCGCCATTTCACTTAATATTTTGTAGAATAGCTCTTCCGGGAAAGTAAGTTCCATTTTCACTTTGCCATTTGCCATATTTATTTCTGTAACAACAGCATCAGTAACATCTTCGATTTGCGAAATATTATTCACTGCCTCATCAACATTTCGCATATTTTTAACTTGGCAGAAAGAGTCAACAACCTCATCAGTTATTTGCTTTTTAAACCAATGGTCACTATCTAAGCAATCAAGCCATCCCGGCAACTTTATATTTACTTCATCAACAGGGAACTCCATAAGCATTCCCTTAAAGATGTCATTTATATCATTCGGTGTAATTCCCATACAATCAACCACCACAACAGGTGCATCATATTTTTCCGCAAGTTCCTCTCTTAGAGCTAATGTAGCTTCGTTTTGTGGATACGCCGAATTAAGAATAATTACAAAAGGCTTATTTAACCCTTTTAGCTCCTTTACTACCCTTTCTTCCGCTTTAACATATGCCTCTCTAGGTAACTCAGAAATTGTTCCGTCTGTTGTTACCACTAATCCAATCGTCGAGTGTTCGTTTATAACCTTTTGTGTGCCAATCTCAGCTGCTTGTTCAAACGGAATTCTCTCATTAAACCAAGGCGTAGAAATCATTCGTGGTGCATTATTTTCTAAATGTCCCATTGCACCGTCTACCAAATAGCCTACACAATCCACCAACCTTACCTTCATTTTAATCTTATCTTCCAATTCAATTTCAACAGCATCGTTCGGTATAAATTTAGGCTCTGTTGTCATTATTGTTCTACCGGATGCACTTTGTGGAAGTTCATCTTTAGCACGTTCTTGTTCATGGAAATCCTTAATGTTAGGTATTACCATTAGGTCCATAAATCTTTTTATAAAAGTTGATTTTCCTGTTCTAACAGGTCCGACAACTCCTATATAAATATCGCCACCCGTTCTAGTCGCAACATCTTCGTAAATACTATATTTACCCACCTCTAACAACCCCCTTGTACTTGTTTTTCTTTACAACTGTATGCAGGAAATTGTATAGATATGCATTGTTTGTTATTAGTTATTATAATATTAGCTATAGTTATTTAAATATAATAAACTGAGTGACTTTACGGAGTTTTAAGCCGGTTCTCCAAATTTGCCGAAGGCAAAACCGTCAAAATTTCGTGGATGAAATTTTGAGCGAGAGTCGACAAGGATGTCGACTTTGAGCGACGGTTGGTAATTTGGATAGAACCTTATAAAACGTAGTCTTTGGAGCGATGTTTATTATATCTAAATAACTATAATTAATAAATTTACAACAAAAAACGGCTTTAATAGCCGCTTTACATTAAACTAATTATCTTTTCTGCCATATATTTAGCGGCACTTCGTGGTGCTACTTTTCCCGGTAGTCCTAGTGCCCAATATGTTTCTAAATTTAATTCTTTTGCTTTTTCAAAATTAATTCCACCTGGTTTAGAAGCCAAATCAATTATCACGCATTTTTTATCTGCATTTTGTAGTGCAGATGTATCTAAAACCAAATGAGGAACAGTATTAAAAATCACATCTGCTATTTTGATACTGCCTTCTAACTCCGAATATTGAATAGGTATATACCCCATTGCTTTTATCCAAGCAAAGTCCGCCTCTTTTCTTGCTGCTACATAAATGTTCGCTCCAAACCCCTTAAGTATATTAGCAAGGATTTTTCCAATTCTCCCATAACCTAAAATAAAGCAATTTGCCGAATGCAATGTACTTTTCATACTCTTTAACGCAACCTCTATCGCACCTTCAGCGCTAGGAATTGCATTTAAAACCGCAATATCTTCATAGTCCAATAAATCACACACTTTTATGTCATATCTGTCTGCTATATCTCTTGCCTTATCCGAAATACTACCGGCAAATAAAACTTGTGAAGAATTCATTGTATTAAATAGCCTTTCTATGCTTACCTTCTCTTTATTTTCAGCCGTATTAACAGTCTCCCCATCTCTAGAAAACGGAGTACCTGCAACGATAAAGTCTGACTTAGCTATAAAACTTTCAAAATCACTAACCTCATTATCAAACAAAGCATATGTTCTTATATCTAATCCTTTCTCTTTAAAAATTCTCGCAAGTTCAACACTTCGCAAATCTCCACCTAAAATTCCTATTGTTTTCTCCAATGTATTCACCTCTAAACATTATATGAGCTTTAGAAATTTTATGACACAAAAAAGCAACCTAAACGGTTGCTTTTTCAATCTATTGAAAACGGACATCGAAATCATCTTCAAACAAATTTAAGAATTAAAGAGCTTTTACGTTAGCTGCTTGTGGTCCCTTAGCACCATCAACAACTTCGAATTCTACTTCTGTTCCTTCTGCTAAGCTCTTGTAGCCATCCATCATGATAGCTGAGAAATGAACGAATACGTCATTTCCTCCTTCTCTTTCGATAAATCCAAAACCTTTTTCTGCGTTAAACCATTTAACTTTACCTTTTTCCACTTTCACATTCCTCCTAGAACATATTTTATCTTAAGTTAATTAAGATAAATCTTGCGTTATTGCCGATGTCGTACAAAAACTACAAGTATAATCTATCACACTTGTTTTGCATTGTCAAGGAATTAAATTCGCGTTATTTAAGTAATTTTTTTAAGTATTCACCTGTTGCAGACTCCTTAACTTTCGCTACTTCTTCAGGAGTACCTTTGGCTATAATTTGTCCGCCTCTTACCCCTCCGGCAGGTCCTAAGTCAATGATGTAATCTGCCGCCTTAATAACATCTAAATTATGCTCGATAACTACAATAGAATTTCCCGCATCAGTAAGTCTTTGTAATATGCTGATTAACTTATCTACATCAGCCATATGAAGTCCTGTTGTCGGTTCATCCAAAATATATAATGTCTTGCCGGTACTTCTCTTACTTAACTCGGTCGCAAGTTTAATTCTTTGTGCCTCTCCGCCGGATAATGTTGTAGATGGCTGACCTAGTTTTATATATCCAAGTCCAACATCATATAAAGTCTTAACTTTATTATAAATAGAAGGAATATTCTTAAAGAATTCCAAAGCTTCTTCAACAGTCATGTTAAGCACTTCGTGAATATTTTTTCCTTTATACCTTACTTCTAGTGTTTCTCTATTATATCTTTTTCCTTTACATACTTCACAAGGCACATAAACATCAGGTAAAAAGTGCATTTCGATTTTAATAATACCATCACCGCTACAAGATTCACATCTTCCGCCACGAATATTAAAACTAAATCTACCTTGAGTATATCCTCTCATTTTTGCTTCATTAGTTTCGGCAAATAGCTTCCTAATCAAATCAAACATCCCGGTGTATGTTGCCGGATTAGAACGTGGTGTTCTGCCAATCGGAGACTGGTCAATATTTATTATCTTGTCTAAATTTTCATACCCTTTTATCTCCTTTACTTTACCCGGTGTTAAATTTGCATGATTTAATTTATTAGCTAACGTCTTATATAAAATCTCATTAACAAGTGAACTCTTTCCCGAACCAGAAACACCAGTAATACATGTAAACACACCAAGTGGAATATCTACATTAACCTTCTTAAGGTTGTTCTCTTGTGCTTCAATTATCTTTAAGAATTTTCCGTTTCCTTTTCTCCTAACCTTTGGCACTTCTATTTTTAATCTTCCACTTAAATATGCTCCGGTAATCGAACGAGGATTAGCCTTTATTTCCTCAACATTTCCTTGTGCAATAACTTCTCCGCCATGAACACCGGCACCCGGGCCGATATCTATAATCTCATCAGCAGCATACATAGTATCTTCATCGTGTTCAACAACAATTAATGTATTTCCTAAATCTCTTAAATGTTTTAATGTCGCAATAAGTTTCTCATTGTCTTTTTGATGAAGACCTATACTTGGCTCATCCAAAATGTATAAAACTCCAGTAAGTCCGGAACCGATTTGTGTTGCAAGTCTTATTCTTTGTGCCTCTCCGCCGGACAAAGTTCCAGCAGCTCTGGATAAAGTTAAATAATCCAATCCAACATCAATTAAAAATTGAATTCTTGCTTTTATTTCTTTTAAAATCTGGTATGCAATCTTTTCTTCCTTCTTTGTCATCTTAAGATCTTCCATAAAATCTTTAATTTGAAGGATAGACATACTGGTTAATTCATAAATATTCTTATTATTTATAGTAACGGACAATGACTCTCTTTTTAGTCTCTTTCCCTCACACTCAGGGCAAACACAATCAGTCATTAACGACTCATAATATTCCTTCATTGTTTGAGAAGTAGTCTCCTTATATTTTCTCATAAGTGAATTAATAATTCCCTCAAAACTAGACATAAACGAGCCGTGTCCATAATTTCTTTCATACTCAACCTTTATTTTCTCGCCCTTATTTCCGTAAAGTAAAATGTTTCTGATTTTTTCAGGCAATTCGTCAAACGGTGTATCCATACTAAAACCATAATGTTCAGCCAAAGCCCTTATATACATAGTAGAATAGCCTTCCTCATTTCCTGAATTCCATCCGCCAACTTTTATAACTCCTTCATTTAAGCTCTTATGCGGTTCTGTTATTACCTTTGCAGGATCAATTTCCATTAAACTTCCAAGTCCAAGACATTTAGGACAAGCTCCAAAAGGACTGTTAAAAGAAAACTGTCTAGGCTCTATTTCTTCAATACTAATTCCACAATCAGGGCAAGCATAATTTTGTGAAAATAACATTTCTTCAGTTCCATTTACCTCAACAAGTACCAAGTTATTTGCCAAATTACAAGCCGTTTCTACTGATTCGGAAATACGTTTTCCCACGTCTTCCTTCATAATAATTCTATCCACAACAATTTCGATATTGTGTTTCTTTTGCTTGTCTAAAGTTATTTCTTCTTCTAAATCGACAGTTTTTCCATCAACTCTAGCTCTCACATACCCATTTTTTCTTGCATCTTCCAATATTTTAACATGTTCACCCTTTTTACCTCGTATAACAGGCGCCAAAATCTGAATTTTGCTGCCTTGTGGAATAGTTAGAATGTTATCTGTAATTTGATCTACCGATTGCTTTGTAATAGGCTTTCCGCAATTTGGGCAATGTGGATGACCTATACGTGCATATAAAAGTCGTAAATAGTCGTAAATTTCCGTAACTGTTCCAACGGTAGAGCGCGGATTCTTGCTAGTCGTTTTTTGGTCGATAGAAATTGCAGGAGATAATCCTTCTATATATTCAACATCAGGTTTTTCCATAAGACCTAAAAATTGCCTTGCATATGCAGATAATGACTCAACATATCTTCTTTGACCTTCTGCATATATCGTATCAAATGCAAGAGAAGATTTACCCGAGCCGCTAAGTCCGGTAATTACAACAAACTTATCTCTTGGAATTGTTACATCTATATTTTTCAAATTATTTTCTTTAGCACCTTTTATCTTTATATATTCCATAATACTCTTCCTTTCATCTAACTATTTTACCATAAATTCGACAAAAGTTACTATATTTTTTTAAAAGAAAAAAGAGGTAGTAATCAAGAATGATCCTTACCTCTTTTGGTTAGTGTTTATGCTTTAGTAACGTATTACAAAGTAAATTACATATCCCCAACTAAGTAATCCATGAAAGATTGCCCAGCCAATAGAATGCCAATTTACATAGCTAATTACCATAGCAAGCGCACAACCGAATGTGATACCTGATTTAACGGTATTTCCGGGCGTTATATGGGTATTCCTACCAAATTCATTCATTATCATTTTCTCCTCTTCGCTCTACTAATTAAAGCCACAGGATCAAGCATTTCTGCCATATTCAGTATAGGCATACTTTTAATTACCTCTACTCCATCTCTGTTAATAACACTATACTTGTCATTATCTCCTAACACAACAGCATAATAGAATGAATCAAAGTTTCCCACTTCTCTATACGTATTCTTGGTCAACATGTTGCCTTCTTCATCGATGAATGTCCACCGCTCAAAGAAAAGTTTCACCGCCGCTAATCCATTGACGAACCTTTTCACATCACAGTATTCCTCAAAAGCTCTTTTGCCGTTGCCATCTATGAATCCTCTTTTTCCATTCTTGGAAATTACTGCGTAGCCACTGAAAAAATAATCAATGTTGTCAAACTCAGGTTTGCAAA
This sequence comes from uncultured Clostridia bacterium, assembly GCA_934500865.1. Classification (GTDB taxonomy): domain Bacteria; phylum Bacillota; class Clostridia; order TANB77; family RGIG9151; genus RGIG9151. Next base: position 6,703 of record CAKSUD010000071.1, read on the forward strand.
CAACTTCGCCGGTTTCTTCTCTCTTTACACCCCACAGTCCATTTTCCTCAAAAGCCACCAGAGACATGCCAAGATCCTTTTCGTTATTATACATAACGCACATCATAGCAACAATTAGTTGCTATTTCCCCTTTCTTAATTTACGTAAATTGTATCACATTTTTTATGGAATGTCAAAAACTTTATGTTACTGATAGTGACAGGTTAGTTGTAAAAATTAAGAAAATAAATTAGACTGATTGTAAAAAGGAGGAGATTACATGGATTGCTGTTTTGTTGATGGAAATAAAAGATTTAGGTATCGCGCCTGTGCAATAATTATCGAAGATAATGAAGTACTCTTTGCCAAAAATGCTTTAGATGACTATTATTATTCCATAGGTGGAGCTGTTGAAGTTGGAGAAACACTAGAAGATGCTGTAAAAAGAGAAGTTTTAGAAGAAACCGGCGAGGACTATGAAATTGACAGACTTGCATTTTTCCATGAAAACTTCTTTAACGGTTCAGGGACTTTAAATGGCTTTGAATGCCACTAGATTGCATTTTATTTTTTATGAAGCCTAAAGGTAAAAGGACTTAAAATGCAATAGCACAGCCACCTGCGGTGCAAAAGAATCTGTATGCTGGTTACCAATTGATAGATTAAAAAATTACAAGGCATTCCCTAAGTTTTTAGCCGATGAATTAGGATGCTTATCGAATGAGGTTAAACATATTGTAACTAAAGAGTAAAAAACGGAAGAAAAATCTTCCGTTTTTTATAACATAATCCAATATCTCTCTAATTCACATTTATCTTCCTCACAAAACACATTATTTTCATAAATGCCACCATTTTTCAAAATAGTCTTTCTACTTCCTACATTGCTAACTTTACAAGTGAGCAAAACCTTTTTTAAACCAATCTTCTTACAATATGGCAAACATGAGCTTAGCATAAAATTTGCATAGCCTTTTCTTCTTTCGCACGGTCTTACAGAATATCCAATATGTCCGCCATACTTCTCTAAAAACTCGTTAAAATAGTGTCTCACTTGTATCATGCCAACTAATTTGTCATCTTCTTCCCTTATACACAAAAATTGTGTGCATTGTACAATTCCATTCGGTATTGTAAATTTATTCGTAAGTTCTCTAGTTTTTCTTATCCATTCAATAGGGTCTTCTATTTTACTAAGCATACCACATCCGTCCATAGAATCGTTTGAATCTATAAACTCTTTTCTATATTCTGCTATTTGCGTGACATATTTTTCATCAGGTTCTATTAGTTTCATATAGTTCATCTCCTACTATTGATTATCCTATATGATTAGTCCTTTTTCAAGATTAGTTGTAAAAATAATTTATTTGACTATATACTCCTAAAGGAGTATATAGTCAACATAGCACAAAAAATCACACCCATATAGGTGTGATTTTCTTCTTTACTTATCGAAAGCCGGATTTGTTGCATAGAAGTTCTTTGAATCCAACTTATCAATTACC
>CAKSUD010000072.1 GCA_934500865.1 uncultured Clostridia bacterium
ACAGCAACCACTCTTTCTGTAACTGGTTTAGGTGAGTATACAAGCCATAACTATTATGTAACTGTTAGTGATGGAACTTTAACAACTACAAGTAGTACTAACAGTGTAAGAACCTATTGCTCAGGTAATAACTGCAGTGGTTCTACAAGTACTGCAACTTGTACGACATGTGAAGGAACAGGACATAGGTCTTGTGGAGGCACTTTATCACATAAAGAACAACTTTCTGGAAAATGTCCAACGTGCGATACGTATTTTAATTCAAGAGTTAATAGTGGTGGTAAATATAGTTGCAGTTCTTGTAAGGCAGAGGTGTATGCTTATTACCATACTGCTTGCAACACCGGATATTATTATGCACGAAGTTCTAAAAATAATGAAGAATATATTTCTTATTCGTTTACTAATGCAAATTATAACTATGATAATGTCAGTAATTGGCCTAAAATTAGATATCATAGAGAATCAAATTGTACAAGTTGCAATGGTAGCGGGACAGTACTAAAATGCTATAAGTGTAATAATACTTTTTCTCAACAATCATCTAACCATTGTTCTCACGGATATACAAATCAGCACTAAATATTTAAAAAAGGAGATACAGTCGTATTGTTAAAACGTCTGTATCTCTTGTTTTATTGACTAATACAATGCTTAAATTCTTAATCATGTTGCGACGTATAGCCGTGAACACATGTATAAATATATCCTTTCCTCGCAGTGTATCCACTTCCACCACATGTTGTACATCCATAATTATCATTCTTTACAGGCTTATGAGCCGAAAACCCACTGCTTTTACATTAGACTGCCCAAAAGGGACGGTTCTTTTTGGTCTCAAGAAATAAGACTTGTAATTAGCCTAAAAAGCTAGTTACAAGTCTTTTCTTTTTAGACCTGTCCCAAATGGTGCAATTATCTGCCTAAGGAATAATTTTATCCCCATTAATAGAAGAAACTATATCATACCTGTTTGGATGATATAAAGTTAAAATAGATGTAAAGTATTTTATAGTTACGACTAAAAATATAATCACTAACTATATAAATTAATATCATGTTCTGAAAAAATGACTAAATTTAGAACACAAAATAACCCACAGGACAGCCTGTGGGTTATTTTGCTACGTTACCTATTTGATACTTATTTATTGACCATTTTGGACAGGTTTAAAAAGGCCCGTCCCTTTTGGGCAATTTAATTATGTGGTTTGGTATATCCATGAATACAACATGGATGTGATGATGTTTGAGCATGCTTACAATAGAAATTGCCAAAATTCATGTTTCCATCACACGCTTTACAGAAATAAGAACAACTTGAACTATGAACAGCTGTGAAACTTGTTATACCACACATATTACACCATTCCACAGACCAATCACATGAATTACATTTCGATCGTCTAAGTGAGCCACTTGAACAAGCATAATGGGAGGATGAGAGTGTGCTTGTTGTTACTAATGTACCACCACTTCCGTTACATGTTTCGCAAAAATCCTGGTTACCTGATGGTCTACTAGTACAAGTTGAACCCGTGCCATCGCAGGAATATGTCTTTACCGAAATTGTAGAGGACTTAGCTGTTATTGTTGAATCACTTACTGAAGTGGCTTTTATATAGCAACTGTATGTAGTGTTCTTAGATAATCCTGTAGCATTTAAAGTTATTGCTCTTCCTGAAGTTTGTGTGGTTTCGGATTTCTTAGAATTATTTACGTACAATTCGTATTTAATATCTCCATTAGGGATTACATTTCCTGTTATGCTAACACTTATTTCAGTTAAACTTGTACCTGTTCCTGTCGGTGTATTTAACTTCAATCCTTCCTCTGCATATAGTGTAATTGTGGAACCCGAAGTATTTACCGTAAATCCAGAATTATATACTAAGTAATAAAAAGTAGTCCCATAGTTTCCTCCCCAAGGATAGCCACTACTTTGACCTTGACCTTCAGCAACTTTTAATTTCGAGCTAGACGCATAGCTAATATTTGTGCCCTGCGATGCTGTAGTAACTAAACTTAACGCACTTGATGTACCTTTTAAATAATATGTTGTTCCCGTCGCATCATTTATAAGCTTACCTCCACTATATGTCCACATTATAGTTTTATCAGCTGTAGTTATTTTGTCGTTAACTACCGACACTGTACTATTTGCTATACTGCCAGAATTATTTTGTAATGCGTTTGTATCGGAACAAACTATGTATGTTGCCCCATCTACTAATGTTGTTGTCTTTACAAATTCCCTTCCAGCTACTTCCCAATTAGCCGTATACTCTCTATTTCCTGTACTTCCAGCTGGTATTGTTACACTTGTTCCTGCATTTGACGTTATTATCATCGCATTTCTGTTTGCTTCTGTACATCCATCTATTAATAGTATTTGTCCATAACAATCTTGAGTTGGTGTACATGTTGCTTCATTACTTATTCCGCCTAAATAGTTTCCACTTGAGTCAAATCCTCGCCAACGTATTCCTCCAAGTGATGTTCCACTTGCTGTATATGTTGTATTTGCTTTTATAAATATAGGTTCACTATATACTGCATTCGGATATGTACTATTAGTTTCGATGGCTCCTGTTGAATAATTAATAAATCCTTCATACCAATTTGATGTTGAAATATTTTCCGTCCAACCGGTAAAGTTATATCCATCTTTTGTAGGATTAACTAGAGTCATTGCATCTTCTATGGTATAACTTGTTGGATTTCCGCTTACTGTTCCACCGTCTAAGTTGTAACTAATTGTATAACTTATCGGTGAAAAATTAGCAGTGATTGTATGACTATTTGACACATTGGTGAATTCGTACGAACTAGCGGTAGTTACTGTGTTTCCGTCGATTTTTAATTCAGATAGCACATAACCTGCATTTGGCGCAATGTGTATTTTTAATTTAAATCTTTATAATTAGCCTAATTAGATGCATATAAATACTTTAAAGTAGGCAATGTCTTTTTTATTTTCTAGGAAAGTTCGAGCTATGAGTTGAAAATTTAACTTAGTGCAAACCCAGTCTAATTAAAATTTAGCTGATGAAATCAGCGTTAAAAATTTTAATTAGTAGCTCGAACGACCGACAGAAAACAAAAAGTTCATTAATGTTGTTGACCGAAGGTCAACATGGTGTGGACTTTAGTCCACCTTTTTATAAAAGAGTGTTGAAATTTTCTGCTAAAAAAATTTATAAATCACTTGCATATATAAAATTTAAATATTATACTAAATGTGTGTTACGCTAGGTGGGGGATTAGCGGTCTCTTGTACCTGAAATCCGCTATAGCAGGACTGAATGCTTATTTGAGGCCTTCAATTTTAGTATAGAATGCTATAGTTTTCATGTTGACAATTTGAGTCTTATTCAATAGAAAACCACGAACCCCGTCAGGTCCGGAAGGAAGCAGCGGTAAGTGTCATTTTTTATGTGCTATAAGGGCGCTTAAATCGAGTGGAGCTATTGTACTTCTTGCCAATATTGATTGTCGAGAATAGGCTGCGTAGCCATAATTTATAAAGCAATTTAAGGGGCTGATTATCATTAAACTGCGTAAATTGAATTCCAATTTAAAGTTTTGGTTGTTCTTTTCGTTATCTGTTCCCACAATTACAATTATAGTATTAGGTGGTTTGTTAATAAATAATATTAGTTTACTTACTCCCGTTTCGTCATATTTATTATATGCCGGAATTGTCATAGCAGGTTTTATAGATATAGCAGTTACTTATTCATTATTTGCAAGAATTCAAGACAGATTAAGACAATCGTATATAAAGATAAGCGACTGGACTAATAAAATAAAGTCTGGTGACTTGACTACAAGATTAACATTCTCGAAAGATAGTGATTTATACTATATTGCTGAATCATTTAACACAATGAAAGATGCAATGCAAGAGTTAATCGTTGAAAATGAAAATAAAATTCAAGAGCTAAATGACAAGAACGAGTTATTACTAAACACAAATAAAGAATTATGTGCATCTCTTGTTAATGCTATTGAAGCTAAAGATAAATACACATTAGGTCATTCTGAGAGAGTTGCTGATTATTCTGTTCAAATAGCTAAGAGACTTAACATGTCTGAAGAAGAAATAGAGGACATAAGGGTTGCGGGTATGCTACATGATATTGGAAAAATCGGTGTGCCCGACGATATTTTAAGAAAGCCTTCAAGACTTACTAACTCGGAATATGAAGAAGTTAAAAAGCATCCGGCTATAGGAAGTTGGATACTAAATACATTAGATTTACCTGAAAGCACGATGGATGCGATAAACTACCATCACGAAAGGTTTGATGGTAAGGGATATCCACTTGGACTAAAGGGAAAGGAATTGTCGTTGTTTACACAAATTGTGTCGTTGTCTGATGCATACGATGCTATGACGTCTGACAGACCGTATAGGAAGGCAATGACTCATAGTGAAGCTATTGCTGAGCTAAAGAAATGTTCAAGCACTCAGTTTAATCCGGAACTAGTTGCACTAATCGAGAAAAACGGATTTACAACTCCAAGTTATGATAGTGCAGTTTCTGCGAATGCTATAAACTAATGAAATGTTAGAGAGACGGTACTTATATCGTCTCTTTTTTCTTTGAAATGGGGGATAATATGTCACAATATATTGCACTTTACAGAAAATTTAGACCTACGACTTTTGACGATGTTGTTGGGCAAGAGCAGGTTATTAAAGTCCTAAAACACCAAATTCAAAATAATCAAATAGGACATGCATATCTTTTTTGTGGAAGTCGAGGAACAGGTAAGACGTCTACTGCTAAGATATTTTCTAGAGCTATTAACTGCCAAAATCCGAAGGATGGAGAACCTTGTAATGAATGTGATGTTTGTAAGGGAATTTTATCTTCTTCAATAACTGATGTAATGGAGATAGATGCTGCATCAAACAATAGTGTAGACAACATACGAACAATTCGCGAAAATGTTATTTATGCACCGACACTCGCTAAATATAAAGTATATATAATCGATGAAGTTCATATGTTATCGACTAGTGCATTTAATGCACTTTTAAAGACTCTAGAAGAACCACCGGAGAATGTCATTTTTATTTTGGCTACTACTGAGCCTCATAAGATTCCGATTACTATACTTTCTCGTTGTCAAAGGTTTGAGTTTAAGAGAATTACAAAGGAAGATATAGCAAAAAGACTTAGAACTGTATGTGAGAAAAATGAGGTTAAGGCGACAGACGAGGCTCTAATGGTTATAGCACAAGCAGCAGACGGAGCTTTAAGAGATGGGCTTAGTTTACTTGACCAAATTATTTCGTCAGGTGTAAATGATATTTCTGAGGATATTGCTCGTGAGTTACTCGGAATTACAAAGTCATCAGTTACGTTTACGATACTAAACTGCATAGTAAATAAAGATATATCTACGGCAATTTCGACTGTGTCCGATGTTGTTAATTCCGGAAAAGATATAAAATATTTTGTGTGGGAAATAATATCTTTGGCGAGGGATATTTTGGTTTACCAAGCAACAAAGGATACAAGCTTAGTAAATAATTATTCATCGCTAGAGCAGATTGAAGCTTTATCTTCTATTCCTAAGGAGAAGTTGGCTGAGATTATTACTTATTTTTCTGAACTAGAAAACAGCATAAAGAATACAACTTTTCCAAATGTTGTGCTTGAGTCTGCATTAATTTCTTTTATTTCAAATGATGGAATACCTAAGCCAAAAGTAGTACAAGTTGCTACGCAACCTGTAAACAATGTGGTTCAACCTAAATCCCCAGTACAGCAAAATGCTAATCCAATGCCGGCACAACCACAGACAGAAAGCAATGTAGAATCAAAACCGGTACAGCAGTTTAGTCAAAGTGGAGACTGGAAAGAGGTTATAAAGCATTTAAGAGATTCTGGCAAAATGTCTTTATATGCGACTTTAGTTTCTACTACTGCAAATATTTCAAATAATACGATAACTATTAATTTTGCGCAGGCTTTTGGCAAGACAGTTGTTGAAAAATCGGATAATATGGCTACTTTGAAAAATTCCATCAACGCAGTTATGGGGCGTGATTTAGCTGTTAAATGCGTAATAAATGGAGCAACGAATACGGCAGAAGACAATGTGGCTGAAAATACCTTGCTAAAATCGGGAATAGATGTTAATATTGTATAGTAAATTTAGAAAATTTAAGGAGGAAACGATATGAAAGGCGGATTTGGTGGATTCCCTGGAGGAAATATGAATAATTTAATAAAACAGGCTCAAAAGTTACAAGCAGATATGCAAAAAACACAAGCTGAGCTTGAAACTAAAGTTTTAGAAGGAAGTTCCGGTGGCGGAGCAGTTGTTGTTACTGTAACAGGTAAGAAAGAAGTTACAGGAATTAAGATAAATCCTGATGTTTTAGATGATGCGGAAATGTTACAAGATTTAGTATTAACAGCTGTGAACGACGCATTACATAAGGTAGATGAATTGACTTCAGCAGAAATGCAAAAGTTTAACATACCTAATTTACCATTCTAATTGGAGGAAGTTATGGACGCTTATTTGGCACCAATTGCTAACTTAATAGAAGAATTTGAGAAGCTTCCCGGCATAGGTCATAAGACTGCATGCCGCTTGGCTTTTCACATTTTAAATCAACCGGAGAAAAATGCACGTGAGTTTTCTAATGCTATATTAGAGGCAAAAGAAAAAATACATTTTTGTGGCGTTTGTGGGAATTTAGCTGATGGAGATCTTTGCCCGGTTTGTAGGAATGAAAAAAGAGATAAAAATGTTATTTGCGTAGTGTCTGACGTAAAGGATTTAATGGCGATGGAAAAAACACATGAGTTTAAGGGAATATACCATGTTTTACATGGGGCAATTTCTCCAATAAACGGTATCGGGCCTGATGATATAAAGATTAAAGAACTTATGTCGAGGCTTAACTCAGACGTGAGCGAGGTTATTTTAGCTACCAATTTGAATGTTGAGGGAGAAGCTACTGCAATGTATATTTCAAGGCTTATAAAGCCGATGGGAATAAAGGTTACAAGAATAGCACACGGCATACCTGTTGGTGGAGATTTAGAGTATACCGACGAGGTTACTTTAACTATGGCACTAGAGGGAAGAAGAGAACTCTAAAAGTATGGAGTTTACTTGATTTTAAGCTCTAAAAGTGGTAAAATATTTATATAGGGTAAAAATAGTTTGAAAATAGCAAACCATATGAAAATATGGGACGCAAAGCTATCGAGACTAAGGTAAATTAGTTTACTATGTCAGTCGGGTTGCCATTACTAACACGAGATAAAAACTTAATTGGCAACACGCCGATTAAGTTTTTTTGTTTTATGTTTTTGTTTACATATTAACAAACATTGTATTTATGCTAGAAAAGAACAATGTTTTAACAAAATTAATAAAAATAAAGGCTTATAACGAAAATGATATTAGAAAACTATTTTTATGATAAAAGGGAGTTTTAGATGGTGAACATTATTCCAAGGAAGGCAAAAAGAATAACTGCAAGTTTCTTAGCCGTTTGCGTATTCGCGATGGCTGTTTTGCCGTACGGAAATATTTCCTTTGCGGATACATTTGAGGATAATACATCGACGTCATCTGGTAGCAAAGATACAACTATAGATATAACGATACCTGCTAACGAGAAATTAGTAATAGGTACGGAAAAGGGAACTATAACTACTGTTGATGAGCCAAGCAGTACAGAACCAACGACAGAACCAAGTAACGAAGAAAGCAAAACGGAACCAACGACAGAACCAAACAATGAAGAAAGCAA
>CAKSUD010000073.1 GCA_934500865.1 uncultured Clostridia bacterium
GTATTATTCACTAAATCACTATCTTTTGGAGGTAACATTGCATTAAAATTATTGTTACTATTTCCTATTCTTTTATGGAATTCTGTTTCAATTTGAATAGCTAATATATTTCTACTCCACCCATTTTTAATGGTATTTTCAGCGTATATTCGTCTAATATCTTTATTTTTAATTTTTTCAATTAATAATAAATTATGTCCCCAAGGTAATTTGGCAACAAGTTGTTGCCACTTTTCATCATCAACATATTCTTCATAAAATAATCTCATTGACCTTATGTTTCTTTCAGAAAAGCCCTTCATATTAGGAAAAGTTAATTTAAGTTCTGTTGACACTTGTTTCGTAAAATTATTTCCATATTGTTTGTTTTCTGAAACAATTTTTCCTAATTTAAAATATAACATAATTAAATTGCTATTAACTTCTTGCATAGTTTTAATTTGCGTATTTATAATTTCTTCTTTAATATTACTAATAATATCTTTAAAATTCTTTTCTAACATAATTCACATCCTTTCTATTGTTTTTCATATTTCTTATTCCTTATTTTCCTTTATATATTTAATCATAGGTACTAATTTGTCCTCTGTTACAAAATTTGCACCATTCTTAAACATTTTTATCATTTCTTGATTTTTAGGCTTATTATCTTTCTCCATTGCACTTCCTATAAGTTGCAATATTTTTCTTTTTATTCCCTTTAGCTTTGTATAATCCAATCCACCTTGCATATAAAATAATTCTTTATCTAATTTATTTGCTTCTTTTAAGCTCTTTGTATAGCTATCATCCTTTGGGAAAACTCCGACTGCGCCACAGCATTTTATTTTATATCTATTTCTAACTTTTCCTAATCCACGAATTTTTGCTGCACATACCCAACCTAAAAATATAATTTCATCGTGCTTTTTCAAATTCGCCCTTGCTTCACTTATTGTGAAATATGGAATATTTAATTTTTCACTCAGCATTTTTGCATATTGCTTTGTATGTCCTGTATTGCTTTCGTAAACTATTGTCATTTTTTATTCCTTCTTTCTTATATGTACTAACATCAAATCTTTTTCAATAGTTCCTCTTTTACTTTTTCTAAATCACTTGATGTAAGTAATGGTATTAAATCATTTATTTCTTTAACACTTTTGTCCCACCATTTTAACTTCTCCATTATCTCTATTAATTCATCATCAAATCTTTTTTTAATAACATTGCACGGATTGCCAACCGCAATACAATATGGTGGTATATCCTTTGCCACAACAGAATTAGCACCAATTATAGCACCATTACCAATATGAATTCCCGGCATTATTGTTGCGTTTTGTCCTATCCACACATCATTTCCGATAACAGTATCTCCTTTAATAGGCAAATCACTTTGCTTTGGCGGTACTTGCTCCCACCCATCTAATGTATAAAACGGAAAGGTTGAAACAGCATTCATTTGGTGATTAGCACCATTCATTATAAATTCAACTCCTGCTGCAATTTGACAGAATTTCCCTATAATTAATTTATCATTAATAAACTCATAATGATGTGTTACATGACTTTCAAATTCCGAATCTGCGATATATGTAAAATCACCCACTATAATATTCTTATTTTTTAATGTAGGTTTTACATATATTTCTTTATCATATCCGGCTATCGGATGTATTGTATTGGGATTGGGCACTTTCACCATTCTTCCTCTCCTTTCGCAAGTTACCTATCTAACTAAATTCTTTTTACATTATAACACAAAGGCAAGTGATTTTTCAATCAATCACTTGCCTTTGATAATTTAGCTATACTTTAAACATATTCATATTTTTTCCTATTCATTATAAAGCATACTACACTAACGATTATTGCGACTAACTTTGCTACAACAACAGAAAGCCATATTCCATTTAAGCCCCAAATAATAGGCAAAACAAGTATTGCTGCTACTTGGAATACTAATGTCCTTAAAAACGAAATAAGTGCAGATGCACCATTTGCTCCTACCATCTATTGTTTTTCTACAATTACACAAAAAGTGAGCACAGTTACCTTTACTAAAATAAACTAGTTTTCTTCCTTCGGTATCATATCCAATAAAGAATAGAAAAACATTAGTAAATAGCTTGATATAATTATGCCGCCTACTATGTCAGTAAGCCAATGTACGCCAGAAATTAGTCTTCCGACAACAGTTAGTGTAAGTGCAATAATTAATATGTAATTAATAACTTTTGTCAATTTATTATCAAACAATTTTTTATTCACTAAAACACCACTTCCGCAAATAAAAATCGCCATTAACGTATGTGAAGATGGATAAGATGCTTCTAGTAGTCCGTCAATTAATGTTGGTCTATAATTAATAATTACTTTTTCAAAAAATACGTATAAAGCCACTACTGCAACATAAAACGCGCCAAGTAGCATAATTTCTTTATCTACCTTTAAAATGCTTTTCCTTTTTACTAATTGAACAAAGCCGATAATTGCAAATGCCATAACCGTCAAAACAGGAACTACTTCTAGATAATGTGTAATGTCATACCACATCATATTTACGCCTGTTGTCTCAAACACAAGTTGATTAGATGTAGCAAACCCAATGTTTGTCCCATTTACACCTACCGCTTTTACATCTACTGTTTTAACTAAAATTGTAAAGAGTATTGCCACTAAAAGCAAAACACCACTAATAATAAAATTTCTTCTTTTGTTATCCATAATAAACGCTCCCTTTTAATTACTATTTATCCAACTTAGATACATATTTTACTTTTTTAAAAGTTACTGTCTTTTCTTTCATTGATATTTTACCAACTTCATATCCGTACTCTTTTAATTCTTTCTTATATGCCAGAAACGAATGGTCTATTTCAAACCCTAAAACATCCCTGATTTCCTCATAAGTTAGCTTATAATCTTCTTTAGCATTTTCTTTTATGTAGACCCATAAAGGCTCATATTTACTCATTTTTGTTTTCTCCTTAATTTTCTAAGTAATTAACCTTTTTACCTTGCTTGGTTGCATACTCTATTTCCGATTTAGTACTATCTCCAATATACCCATTGACATTTATAACAAATATCTCATCTGCCATATCGATTTTTCGCTTATGCATATCATCTAGCATCTCTTTCGTCTTTGTCAAAGTACCTTCGTCCATATTCTCCCAAACTTCACTATCTCCGGAATGACCAAACAGTCCAACAGAAATTACTATATTTCCTTTTAACGTTAAGTCCTTTTGAACTTTATAAAACTCATCCTTAAATCTTGTTGAACCGCATAATGTTATAACCTTATAAGCTCCTACCATCCAAAACACCTCAATTTTTTATTTTCTTTTATACCTACATTTTGGGAAATTTGAACAACCAATAAATTTCCCATATTTACCGTTCCGCTCAATTAAATCTCCTCCGCACATTGGACACTTATTCACATCTTTTATATCATTTCCTTTTTTTACTGTACAAGCATATTTGTTATGTGCTTTTCTAATGGTTCTATCAGTTATATTAATACTTAATAATTTATTATAAATTGTATCGTACTCATTTAATATCACAGCTTTATATGACTCTATTTTTTCTACAATGTTATATGCCCTAACAAGATTATTAGAATTGACCTTTACTTTTGCAGTACTTGGAATACAAACCAATGACACAAACTTATCTTTATTTAATTCTAAAACTTCCTCTAAAGCCTTTAAATGCCCATAATTTTGGTAAAATGGGTTGCTAATATATAGCTTATTTTTTCCAGCTTTAACACACCATTTTTTATCATACTCACCGCCAGTTATGTAACCATTATACTGTTTAGTTTCTATTACGAATATTCCATATTTCGAAATAACCAAATGATCTATTTGGTGAGTAATATTATCTTTAGTCCTAATCATCAAATCATTAATAACTAAATATTCCTTGCTTAATTTCTTTAATTCACTTTTTGTCCAATATTCTCCCAATTTTCCTAGTATTTGCTTATAAAATATCGAACTTATCACTGCCAAAATCATAATAATCCACACTATTGGATTTTTAACAATAATTCCTGTTATAAGTTCATTTACAAAGACTTGCATATTAATAGCTCACTTTCTATTCACTGACACTTTTTATGTCTTGTAACTCGAATCTATATTTTTGTTTTACATTTGGATACTTTTCGTGATCCACTTCGGACGCAAACATATCGTATGGTCTTACATATAGTCCTGTGTCCCCATATAAAGCTCTATACACCACATATCTTTCTCTTGTTTCGCTATGTATAGCAATTCCCTCCACAAGATACAAGTTTCCCTTAAAATGCTTATAAATTGAGTTAACTTTTATTTCATTCATCTTTTGTTCGCCCCTTAAATTCAAAATTATTTATTACATATCTCTAATACTTTTTTCATTGTATTAGCAGTTCTTATAGTAATTGCATTGCATATAATTGTACTTGCTGTTTTTGGCCACCAGTTTGTTTTCCTGTAATTTTTCAAGTCATACGACCAAAATATGCAATTCTTATATCCTTCTATTCTTTCAAGTCCCTCTTTGGGTTCACCTATCGTTTTATACACCTCTTCATATGTATAAGGCGGAATTATAAATATAATATTATCATAAATTTCCTTATTATCAGTTCCCCACCAGTTTGGCTGATTATCTAAAAGCTCTTCTAATTCACTAGACTTAATTATATAAATTGGGACATTAACACCAAATTTGTCCTCAACCATTTTATGAATATTTTCACTCATCGTGACTTTATCATCAATACTACTTGTAAAAATGACATTCCCACTATTAAGATATGTAGTAACATCTTTATAGCCAAAATGTTCAAACTCATCTTTAAGCTCCTTCATCGGTACTTTGTTTTTACCACTTATATTTATGCCACGCAATAGGGCAATATATTTGTTCATTATTTCACCTCAATAAGTTGATTCTTCTACATTATCTTTGCAAAACATCTACTTCTTTTCAAGATTTCTCTTGGCAAATTCCATTCCGAGTATTACCAAACCGCCAATTGCAAAGAATAAAATATCAAACGTTCCTAAAGATAATGGAGCCTTAGGTACTTTTAATGTTGTAGCACCCATTACAATGGCATAAATTGAGCCGAGCATTAATCCTAATATTAAATATATTGTTTGAGACCTGTATTTTTCCAATGCTCTTTTAACAATCTTTATAATAAGTGCAATACCTGTAAGTATACCCATTCCAAACACAAATAAAACAGGTATATATGATAAATTAAAATGTAATGTTTCTTTTATTCCTGAAATAATAGGCATATACAATCCAAATATCAAAAGCAAAGTAGAACCTGAAATTCCAGGTAATATCATAGCTGAAATTGCTATCATTCCAGCAACAAATACATATAAAGCTAGTCCAATATTTAAATTAGCTATATCAATATTCGCACCACTTCCACTTTGTGGGTTAAAATATGTAATTGCAGCTACAACTATAATTCCTATAAGCGCAAATATAATGTTTCCATATTTGCCTTTTACAGTCTCTTTTTCTTCTTTTAGTATTAAAGGTATAGCAAATATTATAAATCCGATAAATAGTGAACTCACTTCATATATATGGCTTTCAAACATATTTGCTAACACAAGTACTGCACTACCCATACCAATAACCCAGCCCACACCTAATTTAAGTAAAAACTGTATTGCACCCTTCTTATCTCCGCCTTTACTAATTAAAGCATTTAACGAGTTTATCAATTGATCATAAAAACCTAAAACAAACGCAACTGTTCCTCCCGATACACCAGGTACGCTATCCGCAAGTGCCATAAAAAAACCTTGCAGTGCATTTTTAATAAATCCCTTCATTAACTTTTCCCCTTCCAACCTCATTTTCATTCAATCTTTTTTATAGCTCCGTCATTCCCAAGCTTTAGCACAAAATCGAACTTATCTACATCTGTGCATAAATAAAAGTCTCTCTCCGGAAATACATCCTGCTGTGATAAGTCAAAAAATTTTGCTCCGCTTGTCACCTTTAATTTCTCAATTTTGTCTTTTAATTCCATTGGGTTCCCTTCCAAAATGCTTTTTATATACTCAGCACACATTGTGTCCTCTTCTGTAGGCGTAGTTGCCTCAAGTCCCATACAAACCAACGAGACATCTTGATACTTGTTTTTTAATATGTATTTTGCAATTGCATTAGCATTAACCAAACTTCCGGTCAAAATAACATCAGCACCTTTCGCATTAGCAATTCCTTGCGTACCAGCACTTGTCGTATGTATTACCGTCTTTCCAGCCAAATCTGCTCCTTGTAGTTGAGATGGCGAATTGCCAAAATCAAAACCCGGCAAAATTTTTCCATGCCTCTCTCCAACTAGTATTACTTCAGGGTTTTTCTTCTTGTAGTCATATGCTATTTGCATGTCTCCAACAGGAATTATCTTTTCAACATTGCTATTCATTAAATATGCCTCTACTGAAAATGCTCTAAACACATCTATTATTACAGTAACCCCTGTAGCCTGTTTTGCACCTTCTATCATATGTAATATTTTAATATTCATATAATTTCATCTCCTGTATATTCCCTTGCTATAACTGTTCTTTTAACTTGTATAAAGTATTTAACGCATCTATCGGAGTAATTCCGTTTAAGTCTAATTTCTCCAATTCAGATGCAATCTTTGTCCCTTTATAGTTGAACATATCTACTTGTCCCACAACAGCATTAGACTTCTTTATATCTTTAGTATGCTTTTTACTTATATCCGCATCCTCTAATTGCTTTAATACTTCTTTAGCTCGATTCACAACAGCAAACGGAACACCGGCTAACTTGGCAACATGAATACCATAGCTACCGTCAGCTCCTCCACGAATAATCTTTCTTAAAAAAATTATATCATCGCCCTTTTCCTTAACCGAAATGCAATAATTTTTAACCCCTGTAATTTTATTCTCTAGTTCAGTAAGTTCGTGATAATGGGTAGCAAATAAAGTCCTAGACTTTAGCTTTTCACTTATATGTTCAACAACAGACCACGCAATGCTAAGTCCATCAAATGTACTTGTTCCTCTACCTATTTCATCTAAAATAACTAAACTTCTGCTAGTGGCATTATTTAGAATATTAGCCACTTCTATCATCTCTACCATAAAAGTAGATTGTCCCATGGCTAGGTCATCTGATGCTCCGACTCTAGTAAAAATCCTATCTGCAACTCCAATTTTTGCATAACTTGCCGGGACAAAACTTCCAATTTGTGCAAGTAATACAATTAGTGCTACTTGACGCATATATGTAGATTTACCTGCCATATTAGGGCCTGTAATAATTGCAGTGCGATTGTCGCCCTTATCCAGCAGGGCGTCATTTGGAACAAAGGGCGTATCCTTTAAAAGCTGTTCCACTACAGGGTGTCTGGATTCTTTCAGCTCCAGTACGCCTTTAACATTAATATCCGGCTTGCAGTAGCGGTTGTCGGAGGCTACATTTG
>CAKSUD010000074.1 GCA_934500865.1 uncultured Clostridia bacterium
GTAGGTTATGCGGATTGCTCCGCTGAAAGAGTCGACATCCCATTTTTTCATGTACTTTGCTTCTTCATTGATTAGCTGAACGGCTGATTCTGGAAGCTCAATGTCGGAGCTAACGTTGAAATTTCCGTTGTCGTCGCATACTACCTCATATCTCGTTGTGACAGTATGAGTGTAATTAAGACAGTGGCTGATATTTATAGCGAGAACAAGAGCTACGATACAACTAATCCCGCCAGCCATAAGTATGCCAGCGCCTATCCAATACCCGAAGTCGTCTGCGAAGAAGACAGTACGCAAGCCAAAGAATATTAAAGTAATCCCCAAAACTAAAAAACGCATAAAAGGATAATCATACGTCCCTCCTAAAAAAAATAAATAGAAGTATTTAATACTATAAAGTATACATAAATTATACCATGCAATTTACATAAAGTCAACAGAACTGTTTTGTACTGTTACTGTATTCCCGGATGACAACAAAAAATATCTTATAACAGACCTAGGAAAAGAAATTGATGAGAATGAAAAACTTATATCTAATCATATAAAGTGTATCGGATATGAGGTAATGTAAAAAACTAAACTATTTATAACCTTTGTTAATTCACAATGTTATAAATAGTTTAGTTTTTTAAAATACGAATTGCTACAGAAAAAGTTGACATAAAAAAGAAGACGTGATAAAATGAAAAAGGATTAAAAATACACTAGGGGGTGGATTATATGAGCAATAGTTTTTTAGTACTTAGTCATCACAGATCAGGTTCTAATTTCTTATGTAATTTGCTATGTGCCAATAAAGAAGTTGTATGCATAAATGAGCCATTATCTATGCATACAACTTTTTTTTATGAAAATGATTTAATAGATTGGCAGGCAAATGAATATGACAGTGAATTTTTGCACAAGTCATTAAGGCAATTTCCAGAGCTTACAGGGTATTTAAAGGAGCTGAGATCATATTTAATTGAAGATTCAAATGCTAAAAGGGCAGTTGGTTTTAAAGAAACTTTACTTTTTGAGAAGTTGCCTTGGTTTAAAGAGTTTATGCCAGAGATCAAAATAATTTATTTGGTGAGAGATCCGCGTGCTGTTATAAACTCAGTAATGCGTAACGATATGTATAAAATTTGGAACTATGATGTTACGGTAAAGAGATATCTTGAAGTAAATAACCCTGAAATAAAGATATCTACTCCAATTGAATTAGCTACATGGAGTTGGAAAATAAGAAACAATTTGTTTAACAGATACAAAAAATTATTTGACTATAAAATAGTAAGACTTGAAGATATAGTTAATGATCCTCAAGAAGAAACAAGCAAAATGATGTCTTTTCTTAATAAGGGGTTATCTGATGAACAAGTTGCTTTTTTATCTAAAGTATATGTGGAGGATAAAAAGGGTAAGGCATTTTCAGTATTTACTTCAAAGGATAGGGTATTAAACGACTGGAAGGGTAGGGTGAGTATTGAAGATGAAAAGTATATTAGACGAATCCTGTGTAATGAAATGGAAGAATACAGATACATATAAAGTGTTAAAGCAAAAAATCATTTCGAATGTAGTACTTGTAACTGAGGAAATCATAGACAAATATGGTGCCAGGGAGATTTCTCCCTTTTATATATCAAAGAGCTTATTTACAAATCAAGAACTTGTAGATATCCTAAACTTATTTAATTTACGTAGTATTAAGGGAGGCTCTTATATAATAATAAATGAATATAATAAATCGTTACCAATTAAGTGGAATGAAATAAAGCAACAATATGTTGTGAGTAACGAATATAAAGAACATCCGGTTACAGGGATATCTTGGGAGGGAGCATGCTTTATTGCTAAATTATTTGATGCAAGACTCCCATACGAAAAAGAGTGGGAAATAGCGGCTACTTCTGGAAATAGTAATTATATGTATTCTTGGGGAAATGAAGAACCCAATAGTACACTAAGTAATTATGAAGAAAATGTAGGAAGTACATCTAAGGTAAACTCATATCCGCCAAATGGATTAGGAATATATGATATGTGTGGCAATGTTGATGAATGGTGTTTAGATGGCATGAGAATAGATGAAAATACTTTATCTAAATATGAAAAAGTAGTAAAAGGGGGGTGTTGGTACAAATCGTCTGATAATATGATATGTAGTTCCAAAAGGAGTAGATGGTCAAAAATAGGAGCGACAGGTATTGGATTTAGAATGGTTTTTGAAAGGAGTATTATGGATGAGTGAAAGACTTGATAGATTAGAGGCAATTTCAATACAGATATTAAGAGAAGCATATTCAGAATATAGTAATTTGTGTATGCTTTGGAGTATAGGTAAGGACTCAACAGTATTATTGTATTTGGCACAAAAAGCATTTTTTGGGCATATTCCTTTTCCACTAGTTCATATTGACACACATTTCAAGATACCCGAAATGATAAAATATCGTGACGAGCTAACAAAAAAATGGCATTTGAATATGATTTACGGTGAAAATGCCGAAGCAATTAGTGCTAAGAAAACATTTCTAGATGGTAATGTATCTAGAATCGAATGTTGTAGACTATTAAAAACGGAAGCATTAAATAAAGTACTTAGTGGCGAAGGCGTTAGATACAAATATAATCATGAGAAAGAAATGTATGAGAAAGATCAAGACAATACACCTTATAATGGTGTAATATTGGGAATAAGAGCTGATGAAGAAGGGAGTCGTTCTAAGGAAAGATACTTTTCGGCCAGAGACAATAAGAATACGTGGAGTGTGGACAAGCAACCACCAGAGTTTTGGAATCAGTATAAAACAGATTTTAAACCTGGCACACATGTTAGAATACATCCTCTTTTAGACTGGACAGAGCTTGATATATGGGAATACATAAAGCAAGAAAATATACCAACAGTTTCCCTTTATTATAATAATGGGAGCGGAAAAAGATACAGAAGTTTAGGATGTTATTGTTGCACAAGCCCAATTAATAGTAGCTCTTCAAACGTAGATGAAATAATAGAAGAGCTAAAAAGCGGAATGCTGAAAAACATTGCAGAAAGAGCTGGAAGAGAGCAGGATAAGGATGACTGTGGTGGGCTAGAAACTCTGAGAAGAGAAGGATATATGTAGGAGTGGAGGTGGAATATGGAAGATATAAATTTGGTTACAGTAGGCCATGTAGATCATGGAAAATCTAGCATTATAGGGAGATTACTTGTAGACACTAATTCTTTGCCAGATGGAAAAGTGGAGAATATAAAAAGAATGTGTGAAAAACAATCAAAGGTATTTGAATATGCGTATCTTTTGGATGCATTAAAAGATGAGCAAAGCCAAAGTATAACCATTGATTCTGCTAGATGCTTTTTTAAAACCAAGAATAGGAAGGTGCTTTTAAGAGATGCACCGGGGCATTTGGAATTTTTAAAAAATATGATAACAGGTGCTTCAACTGCAGACGCAGCATTATTAGTTATTGATGTGGTAGAAGGAATGCGAGAAAATAGTAAAAGACATAGTTATTTATTGTCAATACTCAAAATTAAACAAATAGTTGTACTTATAAATAAAATGGATTTGGTAAATTTTGATAAAAGTAGATATGATACAGTAAAGGAAGAATGTCAAAAATATTTAGATGAAATTGGAGTAAAAGTAATTACATATATACCTGTTTCGGCTCAAACAGGTGACAATATATCAAAAATAAGTAAAAGCATGGAATGGTATAAAGGAAATACACTACTTGAGATAATTGACAAGCTTACTGTAAATAAGCCAAATTATCAAATGGACTTTAGAATGCCATTGCAAGCAATATACAAGTTCTCATCGGATAATGATAACAGAAGAATATTTGCAGGAAGTGTTTTAACAGGAAAGGCGGAAGTGGGGGACAAAATAGTATTTTACCCATCTGGCAAAAGCAGTATAATAAAGACAATAGAAGAACATAATGTGTTCAATAAAAATAAAATTATGGCAGGTGAAGCTGTCGGTTTTACACTTAAGGATGAAATATATGTAAAAAGGGGAGAAGTTGCTTGCATTGCAACGCAAAATAAGCCAATTGTTTCCGAAAATATTGTAGCAAAGATCTTTTGGCTTGGGGCAGAACCATTAAAATTCGGTAAGAGGTATTATTTAAAGTGTGGGCATAGTAAAGTAGAAACTAGATTAGTGGAAATAAATAAGCTATTTGATGCGGAAAATCTTATATCTAAATCGGATAAAAAATACGTTGAACAAAATCATATTGCAGAATGCATTCTTGCATTAAAAGAGCCAATAGCATTTGATGTGGATATTTTTGAAAATTCTAGATTTGTTATTGTAGATGATTACGAAATATCTGGTGGTGGCGTAATAATTAATACTAGTGAAAATGCTAATCGTTATGAGAATATAAAAAACATTGATTATTCTACTAGATGTAAACTATTAAAGCAGAAAGGGCAAGTAATATGGCTTACGGGAAGATCAGGAGCTGGAAAAACTACTATTGCAGTTGAACTAGAAAAAAGATTGACATCAATGGGAAAATTGGTTTATAGACTGGACGGTGATTGCTTAAGAGAAGGACTAAATAAAGATCTTGGATTTTCCACTAAGGATAGGACCGAAAACATTAGAAGATTTTCCGAAGTGGCAAAGTTGTTTGCAGATGCGGGAATTATAACAATAGTTTCTACCATTTCTCCTTTAGCATCAATAAGGAATATTACAAGAGAGATTTTGAGCAATACACAATATTGTGAAATTTATGTAAAAACATCATATGAAGAGTGTAAAAAGAGAGATCCTAAAGGATTATATAAAAATGCCTTTAATGGAAGTCAAGTAACAGATTATGAGGAAGACAATCAAGTGAATGTACTCGAAACTGAAAAAGTGACTTTGAATGATGAAATCGATAAAATATTAAATTTAATAGAAATGGAGGCATAACATGATAAACAAATATGTTTTGGCCGGAGGTCCGTCGTCAGGAAAAACTGCTGGGATAGAATATTTAAAAGTATCTTTGGGCGCAAAAGGATATAAAGTCTATACAATTCAAGAAACAGCTTCAGAACTTATACGCTCTGGGCTAGATAGGACTTCACCTAATTTCCCATATTATAACTATTCTTTAATGTTATACAAGGAGTTACTAATTGAAAAAAATGCAAAGCAAAACAGGGAAGATTCGATAATTTTATGTGATAGAGGACGAATGGATGCGAAAGCATATAGGGGAGAAAAAATTTTCAATGATATTCTATCAAAATATCCAGGAACAACTGAAAAATCTATATTAGATTCATATGACGCAGTATTGTTTATGCAGTCAGTAGCGGATGGTATGGACAATTGCTATTTGAAAGATGAAATAAGAACGGAAGATATACCAGAAGCTAAGATAATTCAAAATAAGTTGTTTGATGTATGGAAGGAACATAAAAAAATTGTGTTTGTACCAAATTGTGAAAAGCTTCAAGATAAATTGAAGATGTTAGAAATGGAAATCATTAAAGATGTGGAAAAGAGGAAAAATCAGAGCCTTACATCTGAGGAATTGATACGCTTTTCAGAAGGAATAAATATTTCAAAAGAGAAAATGTTTGAACAAGTAGAAGCTTTACTTAAATCTGTTAATCCTGAATTTGTAAGGAATGATAAAGTAACATTTGAACATTAGGGAGGGATTGATTATGCATCAAGAGACAATTGATGATGTAAATGAAGTTATAAAACTTTTAGGTGATGCTGCAAATAAAATACCACAGAATGTTATCGATTTTTTTGATAATTATTCATCAAAGCCATATGTAAGAAGGCTTAAATTAGAAAAAGGATTAGAAAATCAAAATTTTTCTAAGGAAACTTGTGCAGTATTGAAGTATATTTCAGAATATTTAAAATAAGGAGAGGATAATATGAAAAATGTAAGAATGATATTTTTTGATATTGATGGAACTTTATTAGATCATAAAGGTGCTGAAGCAGAGGGAATAAAAGCTTTTTACGAAAGCAACGGTTTTGATAAGCTATGCAATTTTGAGAGTTTTAAGCAGGCATGGGTAAAATATTCAGATAAAAATTTTAACAAATTTTTGAACAAAGAATGTAATTTTGAGGAACAGCGAGCAATGCGAATAATTGATGTGTATAATGAGTTTAATAAAAAAATTGAATACAAAGAAGCTTTGGAAAAATTTGGTGATTATCTAATTGCTTATGAAAGGGCTTGGAAGGCGTATGATGATGTTATTAACTGCCTAAAATCATTAAAAGGTTATAAAATTGGAATAATTAGTAATGGAGACTATAATCAACAAATAGAGAAACTAAAGAGAATGAACATTTATACATGCTTTTGTGATGTCGTAGCAGCAGGAGAAGTAGGGTATGCAAAACCAGACAGTAAAATTTTTGAAATTGCGTGTGAACGCAATAACATAGGAATAAATGAAGCTTGTTATGTAGGAGATAATATAAAAACGGACATTGTTCCGGCTGAAGCGATAGGAATGAAAGCTGTCCTAATTGATAGAAATAAGAGTAATAGTGTAGAGGGCAAGATAAACAGAATTTATTCATTAAATGATTTGAAAATGTTCATTGAAGGGTAATGAAAAAAATAAATTTTAAAAAACAAAAAAATCGAACTTTGAAGTTCGATTTTTTAATTAATGACTATTAATGGAATTTTCATTTCTTCATCCGAAGCCCCACTGTGGCAACCTTTAACTAAATTCTTTTTATCTGAATCATTTCCTATAAACCCAAATGCATGTTCCTTATCGAATATTGCACAGAAATCACCAAAACTTAATTTTGCTCTTTCGCACATATACTCGGGACCGAGAATATGTCGAGAATCTAATTCTTCTTGAGATAGTAGTTCTGCGTACTTTCCATATTTTTTATTAAACATCTCCTTGAATTGTTCGCTTTTGCCATCCTTTACGTGAAAGCAAACAAAACGTGAATCGGCAGAAGGAGGAGCTTTTAGTAGGTCCATAATTTCATCTTGGTTAGTTATTGTAAAAAAGTTTTCGGTTTTAATTCTGACTTGACCATGGTCCGCAGTAATAATTGTATTTGCTTTAGTATAATTTGATTTTGCGTATTTTTCAAAATAAGTGTCAATTTTCT
>CAKSUD010000075.1 GCA_934500865.1 uncultured Clostridia bacterium
CATATGATTTAAATATTGCAAAAACGTACCAATAATGATAAAATTAATCATTATTGGTATATTTTTTTGAGAGGAATGAGAAATATGTATTCTGCTAAAGAGATTAGAAGTAAATATTTAAAGTTTTTTAATGAGAAAGGTCATGCGATTATAGATAGTGCATCAGTTATTCCGGAAAACGACCCTACTGTTTTGTTTACAACAGCGGGTATGCATCCATTAGTACCATATCTACTTGGTGAACCACATCCGGAGGGAACAAGACTTACAGATGTTCAAAAGTGTATAAGAACAGGGGACATCGATGAAGTTGGCGATGATACACACTGCACATTTTTTGAGATGCTTGGTAACTGGTCCTTAGGAGATTATTTTAAGAAAGAGGCTATATCTTGGAGTTTTGAATTTTTAACTTCTAAGGAATGGCTCGGACTTGATAAAGATGATTTATATTTTACAGTTTTTGCAGGTAACGGTAATGCACCTAAGGATGAAGAAGCATTTAATTATTGGGTAGAGGCAGGAGTAGAGCCTAGCCACATATTCTTTACAGAAAGGCATAACTGGTGGGGACCTGCAGGAAAAACAGGGCCTTGTGGACCTGATACAGAGATGTTTATTGATACCGGAAAGCCTAAATGCTGTCCTGAATGTGATCCTTCTTGTGACTGTGGAAAATACGTTGAAATTTGGAATGATGTATTTATGCAATATGAAAAAACGGCTGAAGGAAACTTTATTCCATTAAAGAAGAAAAACGTAGATACAGGAATGGGACTTGAGAGAATTCTTGTTGCGTTAAATGGCGGTTCTGTTTTTGACACAGATTTATACACAAATGCAATGAACAAAATTGCTGAATTATCGGGTAAAGATATTAAAAATAACGTAGAGTATAAGAGAGCAGCGAGAATCGTGGCTGACCACACAAGGACTGCAATGGTTATTATAGGCGATAGACGTGGAGTTACACCTTCAAATGTAGACCAAGGTTATGTATTAAGAAGATTAATTCGTCGTGCTATAAGATATGCTATGAAGCTTGAAATGCCTGAAAATTCATTATCGGTTTTAGCAGATATATTAATTAATGAATATAAAGATGTTTATAGTGAATTTGAACAAAACAGAAATAAGATTTTAGATGAACTTGCATTAGAAGAAAAGAGATTTTCAAGGACATTAAAACAAGGCGAGAAAGAGTTTGAAAAGCTTGTTTCTAAGGGAGTTAAGAAAATAGATGGAGAGACTGCATTCCATTTGTATGATACTTATGGATATCCTCTTGAATTAACAGTTGAAATGGCGCGTGAGAATGGGATAGAAGTAGACGAAGAAGGCTTTAAGGCTTGCTTTGAAAAACATCAACAATTATCTAAAGCCGGTTCAAGCCAAAGATTTGAATGTGGACTTGCTGATCACTCAGAAGAAACAACTAAGCTTCATACAGCAACTCACTTATTACATGCAGCACTTAGAAAGGTTTTAGGACCTCAAGTTTCTCAAAAAGGTAGCAATATTACTCCTGAGAGATTACGTTTTGATTTCTCTTTTGAAAGAAAAATGACTCCGGAAGAAATTGCTGAAGTTGAGAAGTTAGTAAATGAATGGATTAATGCAAAGTATGATGTCGTTTGTGAGGAAATGGCAGTTAACGAAGCTAAAGAACAAGGTGCGATAGGTTTATTCGAATCAAAGTACGGAGATAGAGTTAAGGTATATACAATGGGACCTGTTTCAAAAGAAATTTGTGGCGGACCTCATGCTAAAAATACCGGAGATTTGGTTAATTTTAAGATTAAGAAAGAAGAGAGTTCTTCTGCCGGAGTTAGACGTATTAAAGCGACTATTAATAATTAAGGAATTTAAGATAGAAAGTGAGAAGTATTATGAAAGACCTTTATATTGTTATTAATGAAACAAAAGATGGCAAATATTACGGAGAATGTCCAATGCTAAAGGGGTATAAGTTACAGGGAGATTCGATTAATGAAGTTAAAAGTAATATGTTAGAGGCTGTTAGGATATACTTAGAGAACAATATAAATTTTATGGAAAATGAAGTTAAAAGTGCAAGTATTATAGATACTCACCAAAAAAGGAGTAGTGTTACTCCTAAATGGTAGTTAGGAGGAACATTTATATGTCAGAGTTAGATTTAGACGCATTTTCAAAAAAATATTCTTTTGCTATTGATGGGCTTAAAATGAGAATTACAGATAGTGAAAAAAAGAAAATGCTTAATCAAAAATTATATAATGACTTTATTAGTAATAATGTAAATATGAACGAACTAGGCAGGTCTTTAGAGTTATTTTATCAAGGAAATGTCTTTGGACAAGTTCAGTTTAATAAATATGTTGAGAAATATAAATAAGCTATATAGGTTTGAAAGGTGTGAAGTCAATGAGTAATTACAATCCAAAAGAGTTTGAAAAAAAATGGCAAGATTTTTGGGAAGAGAAAGGTGTTTTTCATGCGAAAAATGATTTTTCAAAACCTAAGTTTTATGGTTTAATTGAATTTCCTTATCCTTCTGCACAAGGATTACACGTAGGCCATCCACGTTCATATACGGGAATGGATATTATAGCCAGAAAAAGACGATTAGAAGGATATAATGTTTTATATCCGATAGGTTGGGATGCTTTTGGATTGCCGACAGAGAATCACGCTATAAAGACAGGAATTCATCCTGCCATTGTAACTAAAAATAATGTTGCAAATTTTACTAAGCAATGTAAATCCCTAGGTTTTTCATTTGACTGGTCAAGAGAAATAAATACAACAGACCCTGCATACTTTAAATGGACACAATGGATTTTCTTGAAATTGTTTGAAAAGGGACTTGCGTATAAGACAGAAATGCCTGTTAACTGGTGTACTTCCTGCCAGGTTGGACTTGCTAACGAAGAGGTTGTAAACGGAGTTTGCGAGAGATGCGGTGGAGAAGTTGTTAGACGTGTTAAGAGCCAATGGATGCTAAAAATTACTGAATATGCAGACAAGCTACTAGAAGGATTAAACGAAGTTGATTTTTTAGATAAGATTAAGTCTCAACAAACCTATTGGATTGGTAAATCTGAGGGTGCGGAAGTTGATTTTAAGTTAGCTAATGTAGATCATAGCCTAAGAGTATTTACAACAAGAGCAGATACATTATTCGGAGCTACTTATATGGTTATATCTCCTGAACATCCGATGATTGAGAAGTTTGCAGATAAAATTGAAAATGTTAATGAATTAAGAGAATATAGAGAATTAGCAGCTAAGAAATCAGAGTTTGAGAGAACTGAAGTTGCTAAGGATAAGACCGGTGTTGAAATAAAAGGAATTAGAGCGATTAACCCTGTAACCGGAAAAGAAATACCTATTTGGGTTTCAGATTATGTGCTAATGACTTATGGTACAGGTGCTATTATGGCAGTTCCTGCACATGATGATAGAGACTGGGCTTTTGCAAAGAAGTTTAATTTACCTATCATAGAAGTTGTAGGTGGTGGAAAGAATGTACAAGAGGAAGCATATACAGATGTTGAAGACGGTGTAATGGTTAATTCAGGATTCTTGACAGGTCTTAAAGTTAAAGACGCAATTGAAAAAATGAAACAATACCTTGAAGAAAAGGGTATAGGAAAGAGAAAAGTTAATTATAAACTTCGTGACTGGGTTTTCTCAAGACAAAGATATTGGGGCGAACCTATTCCACTTGTTAATTGCGAAAAATGTGGTTGGGTTGCCATTCCTGAAAGTGAGTTGCCATTAAAATTACCTGAAATAAAAGATTTTAAGCCTACTGAAAATGGCGAATCACCGCTGGCTAAAGCAACAGACTGGATTAATACAACTTGTCCTTGCTGTGGAGGTCCTGCAAAGCGTGAAACAGACACAATGCCACAATGGGCAGGGTCATCTTGGTATTTCTTGAGATATATTGATCCTCATAATGATAAGGAATTTGCAAACAAGGAATTATTAAAATATTGGTTACCGGTTGATTGGTATAATGGTGGAATGGAACACACAACATTGCATTTGTTGTATTCAAGATTTTGGCACAGATTTTTATATGACATTGGCTTAGTTCCTACAAAAGAGCCATACCAAAAGAGAACATCTCAAGGTATGATTTTAGGAGAAAATAATGAGAAAATGTCTAAATCTCGTGGTAATGTAATTAATCCGGATGACATTATTAATGAATACGGAACAGATACAATGCGTGTGTATGAAATGTTCATGGGAGATTTTTCACAAGCTGCCCCTTGGTCAAATAAAGGTGTTACGGGATGCAGAAAGTTCTTGGAGAGAGTTTGGAAAGCTCAAGAGTTTATGACTGACTCTGATGAGATAAGTAAAGACTTGGAGAAGGACATTCATATAACAATTCAAAAGGTAAGTGAAGATATTGAAAGAATGAAATTTAATACAGCAATTGCTGCACTTATGTCTTTACTTAACACATATTATGCAAAAGGCAGTATAACAAGAGGAGATATGAGAGTATTTTTAATCTTGTTAAATCCTATGGCTCCGCATATCACAGAAGAAATTTGGTTTAGCAATAACTTCGGTGGATATGTTCACGAGCAAAAGTGGCCTGAATTTGATGCAAGTAAGATTGTTGAAGATGAGGTTGAAGTGCCTGTTCAGGTAAATGGAAAGCTAAGAGGCGTAGTAAAAGTACCTAAAGAAGCAACACAAGATGAAATAATGGAAGTTGCAAAGAATACAGAAGCAATTTCAGAATACTTAGAAGGTAAGGAAATTGTTAAAGTTATTTTTGTAAAAGGCCGAATATTCAATGTGGTTGTAAAATAAGTCAATATAAACATTTTTACGGAACGGTCTTTACCGTTCCATAAAAATGCAAATAGTAACATTAAAATATAAATAAAGGAGAATTTTAAATGAAAATATTAGTTATTAATTGTGGAAGTTCATCTCTTAAGTATCAATTGATTAATATGGAAACAGAAGAGGTTATGGCAAAGGGAATTTGTGAAAAGATAGGTTTAAGTGATTCTTTCCATAAGCACAAGACTGCTAGCGGTGTAGAGGTTACATATACAAATCCATTACCTACTCATGCAGAAGCTATGAAGTCGGTTTTAGCATCTTTAACAGATGAAAAAGTTGGTGTTATTAAATCTTTAGACGAGATTAATGCAGTAGGTCACAGAGTAGTGCAAGGTGGAAGCATATTTAAGGGTGCTACATTAATAAATGAAGAAGTAACTAAACAAATCGAAGATTTAGCTGTTTTAGCACCATTACACAATAAAGCTCATGCTTTGGGAATAAGAATGTGTGCAGAAGCTTTGCCAGGAGTTCCTATGGTTGCAGTATTTGACACATCTTTCCATCAAACAATGCCTGATAAAGCATATATGTATGGTTTACCTTATGAAATGTATGAAAAGAACAAGGTAAGAAAATATGGAGCTCATGGAACCTCTCATAAATATGTTTCATTAAAGGCTGCCCAAATGCTTGGAAAGAAACCAGAAGATACAAAACTTATTATTTGTCATTTAGGAAATGGTTCTAGTATTACAGCCGTAGATGGTGGTAAGTCAGTTGATACGACTATGGGATTTACTCCACTTGATGGTTTAATGATGGGAACAAGATGCGGTTCAATTGATCCTGCTATTATTCCTTATATAATGGAAAACTGTGGAATTAAAGAAGAAGAATTAAATGACTTTATGAATAAAAAATGTGGAATGCAAGGTATCTCAGGAGTAAGCAGTGACTTTAGGGATTTATGGATTGCTGCTGGAGAAGGTAACAAGAGAGCTAAACTTGCATTGGATATGTTCATTTATCAAGTAAAGAGATACATCGGAGCTTATATGGCTGTATTAAATGGCGTTGACGCTATTGTATTTACTGCTGGAATTGGAGAAAATGATTACGATGTAAGAAGATATGCTGTTGAAGGACTTGAAAACTTAGGAATTGAAATGGATGTTGAAAAAAATAATGTAAAAGGAAAACAAATTGATGTAACAGGTAAGAACAGTAAGGTTAAGGTTCTTGTTATTCCTACAAACGAAGAGTTAATGATAGCTAAGGAAACTATGGCAATGATTAAGTAATTCACAAATGAGAACAGAGGGAAAAACTTATATGGAAAATACAAATTTGGGGATAGAGATTAGTAACGAAGTTATAAAGACTGAACAGCCTCACAAAATTGCGAGGTATGATTCAGTTCCTCAAAAAGAAAAAAAGAAAAAAGAGAAAAGCGATTATACTTTTCATTGGTATAGTCCGGGAATGACCTATTACTTAAATGGAGGGAAGGATAATGTATAATGTAAGCTTTCCGAATTTAGGACTATATTTTAATATAAATCCAGTAGCTTTTTCGATAGGGAACATTAATATATATTGGTATGGTATTATTATTGCTACTGCTATAATTTTAGGTTTAGTAGTAGCAAAAATGATAGATGGTAGATACGGCATTAAATATGATGATGTTGAAGAGTTTATATTATGGGCAATTCCTATTGGCGTCATATGTGCAAGACTTTATTATGTAGTATTTTCTTGGAAATCGTATGAGGCTGATTTACTTTCTATATTTAAGATATGGGAAGGCGGACTTGCCATATATGGTGGTATAATTGGTGCATTTATTACCGGATTAGTTTATTGCAAAGTTAAAAAAATATCATTTTTAGATTTGACTGATTATGTAGTGCCGTTACTTGCTTTAGGTCAAGCTATAGGAAGATGGGGAAACTTTGTTAATAGAGAAGCTTATGGAGCAGAGACTAATAGCTTTTTTAGGATGGAGATACTAAAAAAAGCAGGAGAATATATCTCGGTACATCCTACATTTTTATATGAATCGGTAGGACTTGTCTTGATTTTTATTCTACTTATGCTAGGAAAGAGGAGCTTTTCCGGAGAAAAAACAGCACTGTATTTCTTTATGTATGGAGTTTTAAGAAGCTTTATAGAATGGCTCAGGGCAGACAGTCTAATGCTATATAATGTAAGGGTTTCTATGGTACTTTCTATTGCTTTTGCGGTAGTTGCACTTGGGTTTATTATATATAATTTAGTTAG
>CAKSUD010000076.1 GCA_934500865.1 uncultured Clostridia bacterium
TCATTACTATCCGGACCGTATTTGTGGCAAGTAGCATCAAAATCATCTATATAAAGATAAATAAATTCGCTATCATTGTTTTTATTAATTAATTTGGACAATGTCTGAAAAGCACCTTTTAATGTTCTATAACCATAACCTGTTGTATTATTTCTAAACCATTTTGAGTATTCTGATGTGATAAGACCGGATTTTGCTATCATTGAAAATTTTTGTGGAATATTAGCAATACGTGGAGTGCAGTAGAAAAAATCAGATAGTTTTATCTTTAATTTTTCATTAGACTCAAATCTATTAATAAATGGCAATGGAATAATAGATTCATTAGTTTCAGCAACATAACTAAACCACCCATTAACAGAATGAGTTGCAGGATATTTCCCAGTAGCTAATGATGTAAGTACAACAGAAGTAGTAGAAGGAAAGACTGTTGTTGCAACATCTTTGACTTGGCTATTTAAAAATGAATTTGGCAATAGATTGTTTAACACTAAAGCCCCCATCCCATCAATCAGGATAAATACAGTCTTTTTACGTTTTTTAAATAAAGAAACAACCTGATTAGAGTTTTCGCTTAATTCTACATTACCACCTGCGTTATAGTAGGTGGCGTCTACTATGTCTAAGAAATTCATAATTAATCACCCTTTCGTACTTTTGTGATATTATACTATACTTTGGGGTATTATAATATGTTTTTAGATATAATAAAATATATTAATTTTCAAAAAAGTACTTGACTAACAGTAAAAGACTGTATTATAATAAACGAGTAGTTCATAAATGGCGGCGTAGCTCAGATGGCTAGAGCATGCGGTTCATACCCGCAGTGTCGTTGGTTCGATTCCGACCGCCGCTACCAAAAGAAGTTATACATCAAAAGTGTATAACTTCTTTTTTCTTAAGGAAAGGTGAAAATAATGTATATCAAGCCTATAAAAATAGGAAATGTTGAAATATCTAATAATATATTTTTAGCACCAATGGCAGGAGTAACAGATATGCCATTTAGAAGATTATGCAAAGAATTCGGTGCTGGAATGATATATACAGAAATGGCGAGTTCTAAAGCTGTTCATTATGGAAGTGAAAAGACTAAAGGAATATATGAAGTATTTGAGGACGAACGCCCGATTGGAATTCAAATATTTGGCTCTGACCCTGATGTTATGGCGGAAACCGCAAGTGAACTTAGTGAGTATGCAGATATAATAGATATTAACATGGGATGTCCTGCAAATAAAATTGTCAAAAATGGTGAGGGCTCTGCATTAATGAAAAATCTAAAACTTGCAGAAGAAATTATTACCAAAGTGGTAAGGGCATCTAGGGTACCTGTTACAGTTAAAATGCGAAAAGGCTGGGACGACACGCATGTTAATGCCGTAGAACTAGCCCAAATCGCTGAATCATCTGGTGTAAAACTAATTACTGTTCATGGTAGAACTAGAGAAGATATGTATTCGGGCGAAGCCGATTTAGATATAATAAAAAAGGTTAAAGATAGTGTGAGAATACCTGTAATAGGAAATGGAGATATAACTTCCGGTGAAAAAGCAAAAAGAATGTTTGAAGTTACAGGTTGTGACGGAATAATGATAGGAAGAGGCGCACAAGGTAATCCGTGGATTTTTAAATCTATACTTGAGTATCTTGAAAAAGGAATTGTATTGCCGGAGCCGGATATAAATGATAAAATTAATATGGCGCTAAAACATTTGAAATTATCTAAAGAATATAAAGGAGAATATGTTGCAGTTAGAGAAATGAGAAAACATATTGCATGGTATTTAAAAGGTGTGCCCGGAAATAGTCAATTAAAAGAAACGATTAATCGTGAAGATAATATTGAAGAAGTTGAAAAGCTATTAGTTAAAAGCTTGGAGCGGAGGTAGATTTATGTTAGAGAGATTTTTCCCTAATGAATATAGGAAGAGAGTTGCAGATATAGATATTAAAAATCTAGTAAAATTGGGCATAAAGGGAGTTTTAGTAGATATAGACAATACATTAGTGGACTATGACCAAAATATAGACCCTGAAACCTTCAAATGGATTGAAAATGTTAAAAAAGAAGGTATAATTTTTTATTTACTTTCCAATAATAATAAGGAAAGAGTTGATAATGTAGGAAGCATATTTGATGTAAAAGGAATTTATCATGCAGGCAAGCCTAAAAGACGTGGAATAGTTAATGCA
Source organism: uncultured Clostridia bacterium (assembly GCA_934500865.1). Taxonomy (GTDB): domain Bacteria; phylum Bacillota; class Clostridia; order TANB77; family RGIG9151; genus RGIG9151. The sequence goes on from CAKSUD010000076.1 coordinate 2,200, forward strand.
ATAAATGAGCTAAAATTAAAAAATAGTGAATTGGCAATTATAGGAGATCAGATTTTTACAGATGTGTATGGTGGAAACAGGCTTAATATTTATACGATTTTGGTAGACCAGATGAGTCCAAAAGATCCGTTACTTACAATATGGAAAAGACCGTTTGAAAAGCTAGTTGTTAAGCTATATGTAAGGGATAACGGGAAGAGTGTAGCTCGGCGTGATAAATGGAAATTATCGAGTGCAATAAGTAAGAAAGTGCAGTAAAAGGTAATTTTTTTGAAAAAATTTGATAAATACTATAAAGTTTTGGCTAAAATGCCGATAATAAGCTTGTAAGTTGTAATACAAATTTTTAAGGGGGTATTTTTAATGAATAAAGCTGAATTAATCGCAGCAATGGCAACAAGATCAGAAATGACAAAGAAGGATGCAGAATGTGCATTAAACGCATTTATTGACACTGTTACAGAAACATTAAAGAGTGGAGAAAAAGTTGGATTAGTTGGTTTTGGAACATTCGACGTAAAGAGAAGAGCTGCTAGAGAAGGAGTTAATCCTCAAACTAAGAAAGCTATCAAAATTCCTGCTAAGAAAGCTCCTGTTTTCAAAGCTGGTAAAGGTTTAAAGGAAACTGTTAATAAGTAAGCGATGAAAAGTTTATAGTTTTTTGACTATAAACTTTTTTGTAAATATAGAGATTAAGACAGTCACATCACTATCTATTGGTGATGTGTCTTTTTTGTTGTATAAAATATATTTTTTGACTTGACAAGTAAACGAGCGTTTACTATACTATATAAGTAAACACTCGTTTACCAAAAGGGAGGAATGACTTATGGAAGATACTAAAGAAAAAATACTTATAGAGTCTTTGAAACTATTCTCTAAAAAAGGATATGAAGCAGTTTCGGTCCAGGACATAGCAGATAAACTTGGAATAACTAAAGGCGCATTATATAAACACTATAAAAATAAACAAGATATATTTGACAGCATAGTAAATAGGATGGTTACAGATGATGCTAAACGTGCTAAAGAATATGACGTCCCGGTAGAATCTTTTGATAATGCCAAAGAAAGCTATGGTCAAACTACATTAGATGAAATAAAAGAATTTAGTATTGCACAGTTTATGTATTGGGTAGAAGATGAATTTGCTTCTAATTTTAGAAAAATGCTTACACTTGAACAGTACAAAGATGAGGAAATGTCAAACTTATACCAAAACTATTTGGGAAGTGGTCCCCTTTGTTATACGGAGGACTTGTTTAGAGAGATTTTAGGAGAAAATAAAAATTATAAAGAACTAGCACTAAAGTTTTATGGACCTATGTATATGTTAATGAACGTCTATGATTCCGTTCAGAATAAAGTGGAAGTTATAAGTAGGATAAATAATCATATATGCAGTTTTTTAGATGAATTAAAAGGAGAGAATTAAAAATGGAATATATAAAGAGTAAAAAGTACGATATTAAAGAAATAAACGATAAAATTATGGGACCTAATCCTATAAAACTAGAGGAAGAATTATTGTTAGATAATAAAATACCGGCTGGTTCGAAGGTTATGGATTTAGGAAGTGGTCAGGGAGTTACTTCTGTATTTATGGCTAAGGAGTATGGTTTTAAGGTGTATGCGACTGATTTATGGAGTGAACCGGAGGAGAATCAAAAGTTTTTTGAAAGCATGGGATTAAATGAAGAACAAATAAAGGCTGTTAAGGGAGATGCTACTAATTTGCCTTTTGAGAAGGAATTTTTTGATGCAATTGTCACTACTGATTCATACAATTATTTTGGTAGAGATCCGGAAGTCTTGGACAAATGCATTTTGCCGTTTTTGAAACCTAAGGGGTATGTTTATATAGCAATTCCGGGAATGAAAAAGGATTGTCATGATAATTTGCCGCCTGAATTGTTACTTTCTTGGACACCGGAACAGATGGATTATATGCATGATGTTAATTATTGGACAGATATGGTCGGGAGAAGTAAAGACTCAGATATTATTACTGTTTCGGAAATGGAGAGTAATGAAGAAGTTTGGAATGACTGGTTAAAACAAGAAAATGAATATGCTATAGGTGATCGTAAGTCTATGGAGGCAGGTGCCGGTAAGTATTTAAACTTCATAAAGATAGTTTTGCAAAAGAAATAGTGCAAGCAAGAAATTATATTTGTATGCTTCCTTCTCTATTGTTTTTTGGCTTGTTTTGTGGTATTATGTAGTGGATTGAGAGGAGTAAAATAATATGTATAATGTAATTCTTGTGAGATATGGAGAAATTGTTTTAAAGGGAAATAATAGATGCAAGTTTGAAAAAAAGCTTGTAGATAATATAAAGTATGCCTTAAGGGATGAGGATGCAAAAGTTACTTTTTCCCAAGCCAGACTATATGTTGAGCCAAGCGATGCTAACGATATAGAGAGGATAATGGACAAGTTAAAGAAAGTATTCGGTATAGTTTCAATTAGTCCGGCTGTTAAGGTTGAGTCTGATATGGAAGCTATAAAGGATATTTCTGTTAAGCTTATGCAGGAAGAAAATATGGGTAAAACTTTTAAAGTAGAGGCTAGACGTGGAGATAAGTCTTTTCCACTTCAATCTATGGAAATTGCGAGGGAAATTGGCGGATATGTTTTAAGCAAGGTTAAAGGACTTAAGGTTGATGTAACTAATCCGGATACAGTACTTACAATTGAAGTTAGAGAAAGTGCGTATGTATATATTGAAAAAATACCTGCTCTAGGAGGTATGCCTACCGGTACAAATGGTAAGGGATTACTTCTTGTTTCTGGTGGAATAGATAGTCCGGTTGCCGGTTTTATGTTGGCACGTCGTGGAGTTGAAATTGATGCACTTCATTTCTTTAGTCCGCCATATACTGGAGTTAAAGCTAGAGAAAAAGTTATAGAACTATGTAAAATAGTTTCGCAATATAGCGGTAAGATTAACTTATATATAGCTAATTTTACAGAACCACAGCTTTCAATAAGAGACAATTGCCCACCTGAGCAAATGGTTTTACTTATGAGAAGAATTATGATGCGAATTGCTGAAAGAGTAGCAAATGAAAAAGGTTGTGACGCAATTATTACAGGTGAAAACATAGGTCAAGTTGCAAGTCAGACTATGAAGTCTATAGTTGCAACTAATGATGTTTGTAGTATCCCTGTGTTTAGACCTTTAATTGGGATGGATAAAAATGATATTATAGATATTGCTAAGAAAATCGGAACATTTGAAACTTCTATTTTGCCATACGAAGATTGTTGTACTATTTTCGTCCCTAAGCATCCTGAAACTCAACCAAAAATAGAAAAGTTGGAGAAGTCTGAACAGCATCTAGATATTGACGGAATTGTTAATACAGTTATAGAGAATCTGGAGCTTGTTGTAATTAAGAATAATTAAAAAGAGAAAAATTTCCAAATGTGCATTGACAAAAATAGCAAAATTGAATATACTATTATCATAGTAAGATTTTGTCCAAAGCGAAATTAAAAAGCCGAGATGTTTCCGTCATCTCGGCTTTTTTCCGTTTAGCTTACACATTTTTAAATAGACATAGAATTCTATAGATTATGTATAAGGCTACAATTAGTAAGATTTCATCCATTAATTTCACCTCCTTAAAAAGTAGGTGGCGAAACCAGTATAATTTTACCATAAATGTATAAAAATTCAACAGAAACATTTCGACATTGTTCGACTTTTCTAAAATTATAAACTTGTAAAACTAAAAATGATGTAGTAGAATATGGTCAGAATAATTAATTGGAGGGAAAAATGGGAAAGATTATTGTTTTAGATGAGCTTACATCTAATCAGATAGCAGCCGGAGAAGTTGTTGAAAGACCTGCTTCTGTGGCTAAGGAAATGATAGAAAACTCTATGGATGCGGGAGCGACTTCCATTACTGTTGAAATAGAAAATGGTGGAATATCTTTTCTAAGGGTTACTGACAATGGAAGCGGTATTGAAAAAGATGATATGGAGTTAGCTTTTGAGAGACATGCTACTAGTAAAATAAGAAGTGCAGAGGATTTAAAGACTATTAATTCTTTTGGATTTAGAGGCGAAGCACTTGCATCCGTTGCGTCTGTTGCTGAAGTGGAAATGGTGTCTCGTCAAAAAGGACAAGATGTTGGAAATAAGCTTGTTGTTCGTGGTGGAAATGTTGTAGATAAAATGGAAATTGGATGTAACCAAGGAACTATAATGACGGTAAGAGATTTATTTTATAATACACCTGTTAGATATAAGTTTTTAAAAAAAGATTATACAGAGGCTGGGTATGTTGAAGATGTAGTCGGAAAGATGGCTTTAATTCATTCTGACATTGCTTTTAAATTTGTTAATTCAAAAAAGACTATAATTCAGACTTCTGGCGATGGGAATATTGTAAATTGCATTTACAGCATATATGGAAAAGAAATCGCAAAAAGTGTTATTCCGTTTGATATGCAGTTTGAAAATGTAAGAATATGTGGAGTTGCCGGAACGGCTGATACGGCTCGTGCGAACAGAACTAATCAGATTTTCTTTGTTAACGGAAGATATATAAAAAACAAAACTATGTCAAGTGCAGTAGAGAATGCATATCAGACAATAGCGCCTCCGGGAAGATTTCCGTTTGTTGTGGTTAATATAGAAATGAGTTCGGAATTTGTTGATGTCAATGTGCATCCTACCAAAACTGAAGTTAGATTTTCAGATGAAAGTTTAGTTTATCGTGCTACATATAATGCAA
>CAKSUD010000077.1 GCA_934500865.1 uncultured Clostridia bacterium
CTTTAGAATATCTAAATAAAAATGCATCTATATCTTTTAACGAAAAAATATTACACAATTCATTTTCATATCATATTGCCTGTAAATATTTCTCAATAAATTCAATTACGTCGTACTTTCCAATTATATTACTGTATAAAGGATAATCTGCCGTTATTTTAATGTTATACGCTTCAAATTCAGGGTCATATATTAAAAAAAATCCACTAATTCCACCAACTAGCGTAGAATTATATGTTTCATTTTCAGTAAAAAGCTTAGTTTTTATAACTTTATAATATAAGCTTTTTGCTACTTTAATTTTTCTGTATATAAGTTTCTTACCATCTGCATACATATCTATAAAATTTTTATTTATCATTTCATTAATGCCATCATCAGGTGAAAATCTCTTAAGATATATTCCAACAGTATACAAATTAGAGTGCATTATATTTTCAGCAATATCCTGTAAAAGCTCCTTTTTTGTTATCAAAAAATAGTATACTGTTTTTTACTTACATTTCTTTTTTCTCAAAAATTCTACAAGAGATTAAATATGATATAAAATAACTAATTAACATTGCCACACCTAATATAGCTCCAATAATAGTATCATCAATACTAGTTGAAACTTCCGTTCCCGAATCTACAGTAATAAATGCCACACTACCAGCCAAAATTCCCGCAACCATAGCAATTAAAATTGCAAATATTCTTCCCTTTTCAGCTCCCATTTTATATATACAAGGTATTTGAATAGATTGTATAAGTCCTATTCCAAACATACCACCGATTGCGCCCAATAGTAACTCACTCATATCAAATTGAGCATTTTTTATAAATATTAAAACCGCTAAACTTGTTACTACACCCAAAACTGTACCGATCGCTGTTGCACAAAAAGTTAAGATATATTTTGCCAAAACAATATCTTTCCTATTTACCGGCAAAGTTAAAAGGTATCTATCTGCCTTTGATGACTCGTCATAATTAAAACTTGCGATACTAAACATTCCAAAACCTATAGCCATCATAATTGGTAACATTACTGCAATGCTACCCTGTCCTTCATCTTGAGGGATAGCTGAAAGAATAAAAATAACTGCAATTAAGGCAAGTGACTTCCAATAACTTTTTAATTGCAGAATATCCTTAACAATAAGTCCTTTAATTATCTTCATCCTACTTTTCCCCCTTTATATAAATAAGCATTATTTCTTCTAATGTGGTTTTATCTACCAACATAGAATCATATTTTTTCTTAAATTCTATTTTATTCTCAATCAATAACTCTACATCATATTTATTTTTCTTGAATTTAACAAAGTCTGACTTATCTATTTTTTCAAATTCTTCATTCGAACATCTTACAATTCCGTATCCATCCATAACCTCATCTCTAGTTTTTGTAAAAGCAATTTCTCCGTTGTTTATAAAAGTAATGTAATCAGTAATTCTCTCTAAATCAGACGTAATATGACTTGAGACTAAAATAGAATTTTCTTCGTTTTGAACAAAATCTTGAAAAATATCTAAAATTTCGTTTCTTGCAACCGGGTCTAAACCAGATGTAGGTTCATCAAGAATTAAAAGTTTAGGTTTATGTGAAAGTGCAGTTGCAATTTTTAATTTCATCTTCATTCCACTAGAAAACTCTTTGCTCTTTCTATTTATTGGCAATTTAAATTCCTCTAAGTACTTAAAATACAGTTTTTCATCCCACTTATTGTAGATATTTTTCATTATGCAATTTATATCTTTAGGTGTTAAATACTCAGACAAAAAACTATCGTCTAATACTACTCCTATATCTTCTTTTATTTTTCTATTTTCTAGCTTACTATCCTTACCAAATATATTAATCTCGCCACTGTCAAAGTGTATTATATTTAAAATTGATTTAATTGTAGTCGACTTTCCGGCTCCGTTTTCACCAATGAGTCCCATTATACTCCCTTTTGGCAAAGTCAAATTGATATTTTTAAGTTCAAATCCATCGTACTTCTTGCACAAGTTTTTAACTTCCAAAATCTGCTCCATAACTAATCCTCCTCAAACAAAATATCTACAATATCTAATACTTCTTTTTTAGATATTCCGCTAATCTTTGCAACTGAAACTACGGTATCCATAAGATTTTCAATTCTTTTTAATTGTTCCTCTCTTATAATAGTCGCACTTTTACCGGCTACATATGTTCCTTTCCCTGGGACTGTTTCTACATAACCTTCACGTTCTAATTCTTCATAAGCACTTTTCGTCGTAATAACACTAATTCTAAGGCCCTTAGCCAGACTTCGAATAGATGGCAATAAATCTCCCGGCTTAAGCTCATTAGAGACAATTTTATTCTTTATTTGTTCTTTAATTTGCTCATATATAGGCACATTGCTTGAATTACTGATAATAATATTCATAGCTCCTCCAATCTGTATATATACAGTATACACAGTAAAGTTAAAAAAATCAATACCTTTTTAAATAAGTACAAAGGAGCTAGAAAAAGCTCCTTTGGATAAATTAACCACACACATTATTAATTATTTCTATATATTGTTTCACTAACTTATTGTAACTTTCTTCTGTTATATACTCATTTACCTCGTGTGCAGTAACAGGCCCTGCACCTAAGATAATCTTTTTAGTATTATCTACAAAGCTAGCCTCAGTAATAAATCCGGCAGTTTTTACCGGTGCTTTTATACTAGGAATTTCATTAAAAAACGGGTCTACGCATTCGATAAGTTTTACTGTGCAGTCATACTTTTTAGCAAGTTCATTAACTTTTGACCTTATAATTTCAATATGTTCTCCATTAGCTATTCTAAAATCAATAGCAACATAACATTCAGCTGGTATAGAATTTTTTGCGCTTCCGCCATTTATAAGTCCTACATTCATTGTCGTATATGGGATTTCGTAATTATTTTCTCTAAATGGTTTTACTTTTTCTTCATAAAAGCTCGTTAATTCAGATATAAATTTTACAGCATTCAAATTTGCACTTTTGCCTTTTTCAGGATTACTGGAGTGAGCTTTTTTACCATTGAAATATAGCTCATATTCCATAAGTCCCTTGCTACCAAATAAGATTTCATTATATGTAGGTTCACCAAATATCATTAATTCTGGGAACTTTTCATTCATTTTATTTATATCGTAAACTCCTGTAAACCCTATTTCCTCATCGTATGTAAAATATAATTTCATTCCATAACTTAATTTATCAAATTCGATTTTAGAAACAGCATCTAAAATTGCTGCTATTCCGCCCTTCATATCGGCTGTACCTAATCCGTAAAGCTTGTCTCCTATCTTAGTTAGCTCAAACGGATTTGTATTCCATCCTTGAATATATTCTACCGTATCAGTGTGACCTAAAAAACCTATTTTTTGGTCTTTTCCTATACTCATTATTAAGTTTTTGGACTTATGCTCAGTCTTAAAGCCAATTTTCTTTAGGTAGGCTTCTATGTATTCGATTATTTCCTTATTCTCATTGTCTTTCACCGTATTAAATTTTACTAAATCTTTCAATATTTCATACTTTCCCATATTGTTTTCCTCCTCTAAATTTAGTTTTCTTATCTTGCTATCCGAGTTAACTATGCCGAAAATTTTTACATATGTTTTACCATTAACATTATATTTTTCGCCAACAATTTCATAGCCCGAAGGCTGCAATACACTAATCTTATCCTTTCCACTACACATTGTCACCGCTACTGTTCCACTACCACAGGCAGTTTCAAAAAAGAAAGTATCTATATCCCTAACCCAAACCACAGGATATAGGCTTACCTTGTCATCACTTTGCACTGTAAACATAACTCCTACAGCCTTATCATTAACTTTCAATTCTCTAATTAGTTTTTTTGCATAATTTATCATTTGTTGTTTGGTTTCTAATTGACTTGTTCTAGACATTACAATATGTGTTATTCCTTCCATTTTTACAATTTTCACATTTCCCAATTCATCTACTGAAATAACAGGTATATTGACCCAAACAAAACCTTTTTCATCAATCCCAGAAGTTAACTTTTCTTTCATTCCAGAGACTTTAATTAAAATTGCACCTTTATTTTGGGGCTTTAAATAATATTCTACCGCACATCTTGTAGCATTCCCGCAAAATTCGCCACCTGCCATTTGCAATTCACATCTGTTACTTTCTAAAAAACCTACTTGTTCAACATCAGTATGCTTTTTTAAGATAATATCGTTTATATATTTTTTCATACCTTGGTCATACATCTTATTAATTACTAAAGCTGTTTTATTGCCACCAGGGTCAAAAATATAATATTCTACTTCTTTCACTTCTCTCACTCCATTCATTTTAAGCAACAAAAAAGCTACCTAAGCTTTTTTGCCTAGATAGCCTTATATCCGAAAATATAATTTCATCATAGGCACAACACAAATAGCACTTGTACCTACGATAAAATCATAAGATACTAAGTGCGCCTACAATGGTAATGCCATAATAATATTGTAATTATATTTTTCATAAATCCACCTCCCAAATAAACAAAAAAGCACATATACAAATGACTTTTTAATCACTCATACATGTGCTTTTATATTTTTAATATAAATTTTTAGAGCACGACAATTATGTATGGGTGATACTCACTCCATACATGATGACAATTATTTAATTTAGAAAACATTAAGTAATTATCCATAAATTCGTCTCCTTTATTAACTATAATTTTATGTTATCTTATTTTATTTGTCAACCCTTTCCTTTTGACAAATCCATTATGCTTTACCACACAAGCTCTTTTTTATTTCTCGTGCCTTAGAAATTTTTTCTTCAATGTTATTTGCTATTCCAATTTCTAAATTACCTAGCTTTATTTTTTCTTTTATGTCTAAAACCTTTGTATAACTTCCATCAATGCTTGTCCATACACTACCAACTTGTAATGGGTGATGTGAATCGCTTCCAGCCACAATACTTTTTCCCAATTTTTTGCCCAATTCTTTAATTCTCTTATTTTCGTTAATTCCGAACTTGTATAAATCCGTTGCATTAATCTCAACCGCATCCAGTTTTTCAAATATTTCAAAATTCACATTAGGAAACACGTCAAATCTTCTATACGGATGGGCTAATATTATAATGGCTTCATTACTATTTAACATATCAAGTAATTTTTCTATTGGTATGTAATTGTATTTTTCCTTTACTAAGAATTCGTCAATGTCTTTTTTTATCTTTAATACATATTCTCTTTTTGCCATAACTACAACGTCAAATTTTTCTAGTGTTGTAACCTCAACACCTGTAAATACAGTTAGCCCATTAATGTTATAACTATCTTCTGTTTTTTCGTAATTATGTTCAACATATTCAAATACTTCTCCAAAATATTTTGCATGGCAATGCTCTAACAAAACAATGGCGTCAACACCAAGTAACTTGCACTCCTCAGAATATTTATCTAGATATAATGCATCAAATTTAAAAGGACTAGTTATTTTAGAATGTACGTGAAAATCGATGTTCATTGCTTTTTCCTCCACTAATCAATTTTTATTTTGTCAAACAAAGTATGCACATTTAGTACAAAGAAAAACGAAGTGCACCCCACCTCGTTTTTCTTTTGGCATACATGCTAAGTATCATTATTGAGCTTTCGCTCTATGCATTTATTTTACACTATATTGTATATATGGTCAACAATTATCTTTCGACAAATCAACTATATGAAGTTTTTTATTGATATTACTTAACTAATATATTATTATGGACTATTTATTTTTTTCTATATACTTTACGACATCTCCAACCGTAACTATTTTCTCTGCATCCTCATCTGATATTTCTATATCAAATTCTTCTTCTATACTCATTACTAGCTCTACTATATCAAGTGAGTCCGCCGCCAAATCGTCTACAAATGTTGATTCCATATTAACTATTTCCTCTTCTACACCTAACTGTTCACTTACAATTTTCTTTACCTTTTCAAAAATTTCATTCATTTTAATTTCCTCCTATTAAATATATTTATACTCCCATTATGTTATATCCACAATCGGCATATATAACTTGACCAGTAATGCTACTTGACATATTGCTAAGCAAGAAACTAGCAACATTTCCTACTTCCTCGATAGTTACATTTCTATGCAATGGGGATCTATCTTCAACTACTTTTAAGATAGAACTAAAATCTTTAATCCCCTTGGCTGATAATGTTTTTATAGGGCCGGCAGAAATTGCATTAACTCTGATTCCTTCTTTTCCTATATTTTCAGCCAAATATCTAACACTTGCTTCTAGAGCTGCTTTTGCCACTCCCATAACATTATATCCTTCTAATACTTTTGTTGAACCATAATAAGTTAATGTAACTAAGTTAGCATTTTCATTTAACATATCCAATTCCTTTGCAATTCTTGCTACTAATACAAATGAATATGCACTTACATCTACAGCATGTGAATAACCTTCTTTTGAAGTAAAAATAAAATCATTGTGTAAATCTTCTGTGTTGGCATGTGCTATTGCATGAACTATTCCATCCACTTTTCCATTTTCACTTTTTATCTTACTAAATACTTCCTTAACAACCTCATCTTTAGAAGCCTCATTTAAAACATACGCTTTACTACCATCGAATTCGGAAATCAATTCTTCAATTTTTTCCTTATTTTCTTCACCCATATATGTAAATATAATCTTTGCGCCATTTTCATAAGCGGATTTTGCAATTCCATAAGCAATACTCCATTTATTTCGTATTCCCATTATTAATATCTTTTTGTTTTCTAATAACACTATTTATACCTCCTTAAATCCTGTTATTTTTCTAAATTTTTCATATCTACTTTGAACAATTTCTTCTTTTGTCATCTCTATCATAACCGATACATCTTTTATTATTTCATTTTTTATATTGAAAACAATTTTACTAAATTCCTCTTCATCAACTTGAACAG
>CAKSUD010000078.1 GCA_934500865.1 uncultured Clostridia bacterium
CTCGTTAGCTCAGTCGGTAGAGCATTCGGCTGTTAACCGAAGGGTCGTAAGTTCGAGTCTTACACGAGGAGCCAAAAGTACATCATGATTAAGTGATGTACTTTTTTGTTGCCCTGAGGTTAACAGCCGAGGCTGTTCAACAACGGAACATAGTGATTGTAGTCAAAACAAGTTTTGAACAATCACTTGTTTCGTATAAGTTCGACTTGTCAAATTAAAATTTGAAGTCTCACTTATGCTTTGAGCCTGACCGCGCCCGGTGGGCGAAGCAGGGAAGGCGAAAAGGTGCTGTAACAGGGAGTTCAGCGAACGGTGAGGGGCGTAGTGTTTGAACGAAGGTCAATTTTTTTTACTTTATTGACAATATATCATTTAAAGCATATAATATATCATATAAGATATACGAAGGAGGAACTTCAACTTGTTTGAGCTAGAATACTACGAGACTGATAATGGAAAAATACCTGTATATGATTTTATAAATAACTTGCCAATGAAAATAAGAGTAAAAGCATTTGCAAGTTTAAAAATATTAAGTGAATATGGGAATAATTTAAGAGAACCATATTCAAAATATTTAGATAAAGGAATATTTGAATTACGAATAAAATTTTCAACTGATATAACAAGAATATTTTATTTCTTTATCAAAGATAATAAAATTATACTAACTAATGGATATATCAAAAAGCAAAATAAGTTAGACAGTAATGAGTTTAGTAAGGCAGTAAAATATAAAGAAGATTATGAAAGGAGAGAGAAGAAATGAATTTTGAAAAACATTTAGAAGAACAATTAAAAGATGAAGAATTCAAAAAAGAATGGGAAGATTTACAGCCTGAATATTCAATAATAGATTCTTTAATCAAAGCAAGATTAGAACAAGGAATTACACAAAAACAACTCTCTGAAATGACAGGAATACAACAATCTAATATAAGTAGACTAGAAAGTGGAAATTATAATCCAACAATTAATTTTTTAAAAAGAATAGCTAAGGCTTTAGGTAAAGAATTATATGTAGAATTCAAGTAAAATGGCTGTAAATATGATGAATAGCGAAATGAAATGGTATCTATTTCGTTCGGAAGAGCTAAAATAAGACATACAAACGTGTATCTTATTTATTTTAAATAATTGAGTAAAAACTAAAGTTGTGATATTATTTTTTTATAATATAGAAAACAAAGTTATAAACGATATAGTATTTGTTAATTGTGATGAACTTATAATAAGAGCATAGAGGTAAATTATGAAAATTTTTGAGGTAAAAGATAGAACGGAGTATTTAATAAATAGCTTATTAGAAGTATGGGAAGATTCAGTAAGAGCAACACACTTATTTTTATCAGATTTAGAAATAAAGAAGATAAAAGAGTATGTTCCACAAGCATTAAACTTGGTAGAACATTTGATAATTATAGAAAATGGAAATGATATTCCTATTGCTTTTATGGGAATAGATGGGTTAAGGCTTGAAATGCTATTTGTAAAAAATAGTGAAAGAGGAAAAGGGCTAGGGAAACAATTACTAAACTACGGAATAGAGAATTATAATGTTAACGAACTGACTGTAAATGAACAAAATCTTAATGCAAAAGTTTTTTATGAACATATGGGATTTATAACATATAAAAGAACTAAACTAGATGAACAAGGAAATCCTTATCCGCTTTTATATATGAGACTAGAAAAATAAATTACGGTGTTTGTGATATATACGAATAAAACAGGAAAGGAAAAAGAGAGTTGAATGATATAATTGAAATCGCAAAGATAATAAAATCGAATGGTGGAAATTTATATTTAGTTGGTGGAGCTATTCGTGACAAATTACTTGGAATATCTAATCATGATGAGGATTACTGCGTGACTGGGTTATCTTTTGATGAATTTAGCCGGCTTTTTCCGGAAGCTTTCGTAAGGGGCAAGGATTTTCCAGTCTTTTCGATAGGCAATATGGAGTTTGCTATTGCCAGAAAAGAAAGAAAAATCGGAATTGGGCATAATAATTTTGAAATTGAAGTAGATAAAAAGATAACAATCGAGGAAGATTTAGCACGTAGAGACATTACTATAAATGCTATTGCAAGAGAAGTTTTAACTGGAAAAATTATAGATCCATTTAACGGAGAAAAAGATTTAAAAAATAATGTTATTAGAGCAGTTAGTAATCATTTTGCCGAAGACCCATTAAGAGCATATAGAGTTGCAAGATTTGCTAGTCAATTTAATTTTGACGTGGAAGATAACACTATAAAAATGATAACCTCGTTAAAGAATGAATTATCTAGCTTGTCTGTTGAAAGAGTATATAATGAATTTAGTAAAGCACTGCTAACGAATAACCCGACTGTATTTTTTGAAGTTTTAAGAAAAGCCAATGTCTTAGAGGTTCATTTTAAGGAAATATATGATTTGATAGGTGCAGAGCAACCAGTAAAATACCATCCGGAAGGTGATAGCTATAATCATACTATGCTCGTTTTGGATAAAGTTACGAATGCTACAACTAATCTAGAATCTGAACGGAAATTAGAGGTACGTTTTGCGGCATTAGTGCATGACTTAGGAAAAGGTACAACACCTAAAGAAGAGTATCCTCATCATATAGGACACGAAAAACGTGGAGTAGGATTAGTAAAAAATATCGGAAAAAGACTAAAACTACCTACAAGACTTATCAAATGTGGCATAACTTCATGCTTAGAGCATATGAGAGGCGGAGTTTTTGATAAAATGACTTTGGCTAAAAAAGTTAGCTTTATAGAACGGGTTAATAGTACTATTTTAGGTTTAGATGGATTACAACTTATTGTGGATGCAGATGATATGCTAAAAAACGGCACTCTGAATCAATTTGCGGAATTGGGACACGAAGTTATAAATTGTGTTAACGGTAATGAAATAATGAAGAATTACGAAATTACTGAAGGTAGAGAAGTAGCATGTAAAATGCATGAAGCTCGTGTGATGTATTTAAGAGGTATTAATACGAAGTGAGGGAAATAAATATGATTAATGGGAGATATAATGGAGTAATAATAAAAAGGAAAACTACTACTTTAGATTTAACTATACGAGGTGGCATAATAACTAGAGATATAAAATTTCACATAGATTTAGATAATATATGCATAAACAACAAAAAATATAAAATATCAGAGTTAAAAACAATGTATATTAGGTACGTGTCAACTGTACCGAATTTAGAAATTGTAATGAGTTCTACCTTTAAAAGGGTTTCAATTGCTTTAACGGATTGCTCAGAACAAAATATTAATAATATTGGAAAGCTTTTCGATTATTTTATATTTTCTGATGAAAAAAGTTTAACTAGATTACAATCTGATTTATATATTCCAATGCTTTCAAATTCAATTGAATTTGATGATACAAAAAAATATGAATATACAGATACCATTACAGGTGAATATGATGCGTCTATAATATTAAATGATAAGTACAGATTATATAAGATATTGCCCAAAGAATATAAAAACGAATATTCTGGAAAAAAGTATCTGGTATATGAAAGTAAATTGGTAAATGATAGTTATATTGAAATATGGGAAGATTATAAAAATTATGTTGAAGTACATGACAAAAATATTAAACGAAGTAAAGTTAAGATAGCGACAGTGATAGCAATAATAGCAATACTTCTACTTTTTTGTGTATTTAAGGTGATAGAAGGAGTATATGGTATTAGCGGGTTGTCCCCTATTTATATGGTTATAATTGCAAATATTTATGCACCAATACATCTTGGCATATTATTGGGACTTTTTGTAATATTTGATTTTAAGGCGTCAAGATATGAAATATCTCTACGTCAAGCTAAGGAATTGATGTGGATGGGATTTTTATTCATATTGGCTATTATACTTCCTTTTCCAATTTTCCCTGGGTTTTTGACTTTTTTCCCAATTCCTTTATACGTAGCGTCGGTAATAGCTTTGGCAATTATACTAATAATCAAGCATAGTAGAATTAAAAAATTTTTTTTGACCGTGCTAGCATTTTTTGTAGGATTTAATTTATGTGTATTTTTCTATGACTTAGTGGTACCAAATTACAGGTATAAAGAAGTAATGGTTAAAAATGAAAAGCCTTCAATGGTAGAGTATAAATATTTTATTTTAAAAGATATGATAACAAAGAAAACTAGTAATGGTGTTTTAACCATGGCGGATTCTAGCTATGTGAGATATAAAGATGGAGAAGAATTATATTGTTCAAAAGAAGATGAAAAACTAGTAAATATACTAAGTGAATTAATGAAATATGAAAACGATGTTAAGATTGAGTATTATTGTAATAGTGGAATGATAAAAAGCATTGATGGAGTAGAAAAGAGGGATTATGCGGAAATAAAGGCAGTAGAGCTAGAAAGAATAAAAAATGAAGAGAAAAAGAAGAAATTAGAGGAGGAAGAAAAGAAATTAAAGGAGATAAGGGATAAAGCAAATTCAAGATATAAAATAATGTCAAATGCAATTGGGAAACGAGAGGAGGAGGTAAAAAAAGAATTAGATGAAAAAAGCATTACGGATTGCTCTGTTCAATATATAAGCTCAAAAAGATTTGATATTGGAACTGTTGCATTTGCTAGAATTGTGAAACCATACATATATTATGTGGTAAAAGATGATAATAAAGAAGACATGGTAAAAAGACCTAGTTTTTCTAATAATGCTACAAAGGACGAAGTGATACAGACATTAGAAGCTAATGGTTTGGAGTATAAATTTGAATATGTAAAGAGTGATTTTGAAAACCAAATCGGAAAGTTGTGGACTATTACTTATGGTGGAAAGGCGGAAGATGATATGCTGCCGAAAGGAAATATAGTTTATTTTACGGTGTATGAATAAATTAGAAGAGTAAAGATTACAGTTTTGTAGTCTTTATTTTTATTTTCTAGGAAAGTTCGAGCTATGAGTTAAAACCTTAACTTAGTGCAACTCCAGTCTAATTAAAATTTAGCTGATGGAATCAGCGTTAAAAATTTTAATTAGTAGCTCGAACGACCGCCAGAAAACAAAAGTGTTTGTCTAAATCTTTGATTTAGCAACAAACAGTTTCACAGAGTGCAAAAAGTTCATTGATGTTGTTGACCGAAGGTCAACATGGCGTGGACTTTAGTCCACTTTTTTTATGTACAAAGTATTTATAGATAATAGCTATCTTTTATAAATTTATTATTATATAATGAAGTGTAAAAAAATAAGGAGGGCTTAAGGATAGAAAAGAGATAGAATAAAAAGTTGAATTATATAATTGAAATTGCAAAGATAAAAAATCAAATGGTGGAAACTTATATTACGGGATTACCTAAGGCAGGGGAGTTGCAGGTAAGATGAATTAAGCTCGTGTGATGTATTTAAGAGGTGTTAATACGAAGTGGAGGAAATAAAATGATTAAGATTAATTGGAGCCATCATGAAAACTATAATGAAGTAATAATAAAAAGGAAAGCAACTACTTTAGATTTAACTATACGAGGTGGCATAATAACTAGAGACATAAAATTTCACATAGATTTAGATAATATATGCATAGATAACGAAGAATACAAAATGTCAGAGTTAAAAACAATGTATATTTGGTGGGAGATGGCGAGTTTAGAAATTATAATGAAATCTAACGTTAAAAGAGTTTCAATTGCTTTAGCGGATTTTTCAAAACAAAATATTAATAATATTGGAAAACTTTTTGATTATTTTATATTTTCCGATGAAAAAAGTTTAACTAGATTACAATCTGATTTATATATTCCAATGCTTTCAAATTCAATTGGATTAGATGATACAAAAAAATATGAATATACAGATAACATTATAGATGAAAATGATGCATCTATAATGTTAAATGATAAGTACAGATTATATAAGATATTGCCCAAAGAATATAAAAGCGAATATTATGAAAAAAAGTATTTGGTATATGAAAGTAAATTGGTAAATGATAGTTATATTGAAATATGGGAAGATTATAAAAATTATGTTGAAGAACGTGACAAAAATATTAAACTATTTAATGCTAAAATAAAAGTAATAAAAGCAATTATAATACTAATAATCCCGATTATTGCGTTTACGTCAATAGATAAGGTATATAGTAGCGAATCTCTTGCTATTGATATTATTAGGTGGACTAATTTTTTTATACCAATACATTTTGGTGTATTATTTGGACTTTTCGCAATATTTGATTTTAGGACATCAAGATATGAAATATCTTTACGTAAGGTTAAGGAAACATTGTTGCCTGTACTTTTTTTTGTATTGGCTATTATACTTCCTTTTCCGATTATTTTTCCTTGGTTTTTAAACTTTTTTCCACTTCCTTTATACGTAGCATCGGCAATCGCTTTGGCAATTATACTAATAATCAAGAGTAGTAGGATTAAAAAATTTTTTTTGACCGTGCTAGCATTTTTGGTGGGATTTAATTTATGTGTATTTTTCTATGACTTAGTGGTACCAAATTACAGGTATAAAGAAGTAATGGTCAAAAATGAAAAGCCTTCAATGATAGAGTATAAATATTTTATTTTAAAAGATATGATAACAAAGAAAACTAGTAATGGTGTTTTAACCATGGCGGATTCT
>CAKSUD010000079.1 GCA_934500865.1 uncultured Clostridia bacterium
TTCTAAAGAAAATGTTCATTTCTTTAAGGCATTTACAAGTAAAAATACTACCTTTGCAGCAGTTGAGTAAGTGTTTGCTTATCGTTGCTTATTTCCATATTTGCAGCACATTTGCAGCACGCTCACGCAAATAGCTTGTTTATAGGCAGTGTGCATTTCGAGGAGGTGAAGTAACTTTGATTTTTAAGAATAGATATATTTTAGGCAGAGCTTTTTATCATATTATTCAGCGCCGTGGTTTCTTGAGTAATAGAAAAGAGCAAGGTGGAGATGATTCTGGCAAAGTAAAAGAAGAAATCAGTACCCTTACTCAAGAAATGAACGAAGCGGAAGTCAGGTTCATGTATGTTGCTGCTACGCTGTCAATGCCAAGTGCAGCCATGCCTGTCCCGCTTTCTTCATGATAAACAAGAAGCGTAAATGTATTGCCCAGTTTCTCTGCGTTATGTTCTAGTTTTGCTTCTCTGGTGGCTAAGGATTCATGTATAAGAGAAGATGTCAGGGACGGAAGGGAATAAAAGCAAAAAACATAGTTAAATTCGTAAAAGCATGGCAGAATTAACAACAAATAATCAATCGACACATTCTAATTTCTTTACGAATAAGAATGGAAATACCCTTATGAAAGAGTTTGAGGGGGTACTACAACATAATAATCATATTAAAAATCTCGATGCAGTAGTTGGTTTTCTGCGAGCATCGGGTTATTTTTCATTGCGCCCTTTCTTGGATAACATCAACAAAGTGCGAATTTTGATAGGCATTGATGTTGACAAATATATAACACAAGCTGCTAGCCAAGGGAAGATTTTCTTTGGTGCAGAAGAAAAAGTAAAAGAAGATTGCTTACGCAACATTAGAAAGGACATTGAGCATTCAAACTATACCAAAGAAGTAGAGAATGGTATGCTTCAAATGGTTCAAGATTTTATAGATGGTAAACTTGAACTACGTGCTCATCCTTCAAAGAGAATACATGCAAAATTATATGTTCTCTATCCAGATGACTTCAATCAATATTCACAAGGTATAGCCATAACAGGTTCAAGCAATTTGTCTGGCAATGGACTTGGTATTTCGCAAGACAAGCAATATGAATTCAATGTTAAACTCGACCGATTCGATGACGTAAAATTCGCAAAGGATGAATTTGAACTGCTATGGAAAGAAGCTCAAGGATGCGAGATTACCGCAGAAGATGTGAAAACATCCATTGACAGAACTTATTTAAAAGGTGATGTCGCTCCATACGATTTGTACATCAAAATGCTTATGGAATATTTCTCGGACCGAATATTGGCTACAGATGACAACAATCCGTTTGATATGCCAGAGGGATACACCAAGTATGACTATCAAATGGATGCAGTTGTGGAGGGGTATCAAAAGCTCATTCGCTATGATGGTTTTTTCCTAGCAGATGTCGTTGGTCTCGGTAAGACTGTCATTGCCACCATGATTGCAAAGAAGTTCTTGATAGAGAATGGACGCGACAAGACTAAAATCCTTGTTGTATATCCTCCTGCTGTGGAACAGAACTGGAAAGCCACATTTAAAGACTTTGGAATAGACAAATATGCCAAATTCATTTCTAATGGAAGCCTGTCTAAGATTCTTGATGAGGAGAACTATAACTATTGGAATGCAGATGAGTACGATTTGATATTAGTGGACGAGGCGCATAAGTTTCGCACACACACTACTGCCGCCTTTGGACAACTACAGGAAATCTGCAAAATGCCTCGCTTAGAAAATGGCAACATCCCTGGATACAAGAAAAAAGTTATACTCATTTCGGCAACACCTATGAACAATACACCTGCCGACATTTACAATGAAATTCAGTTATTCCAAGATCCTCGACGTTGTACGATAGATGGTGTGGTCAATTTGACAGCATTCTTCTCTCCTCTTATTAAGGAGTTCCAACAATTAAGAAAAGAGTCTAACTTCGACGTAACCCAGTTTAAGAAGTTGGCTGAACTTGTGCGCGACCGAGTCATTAAGCCATTGACCGTACGCCGCACAAGAACCGACATTGAATGTGTGGCTCGTTATAACAAAGATGTAAATGGATTTCCAAAAGTTGAACGCCCTATAGAGAACAGATATGAACTGAATGAGCATCTGGCAAATCTATTTGAGAGTGCGATGGATACTCTTGACAAGAAGTTGATTTATGCTCGTTATCAAGCTATTGCATATTTGAAACCAGAGGCAGCAAACGGCTTGTACGACAATGCCGAATTGATAAGCCGTAGTTTGGCAGGAATCCGTAAAAATGGATTAGTAAAACGACTTGAAAGCAGTTTTTATGCATTTCAAATATCGTTGAACAATTTCCGTCAGGCAAACCAAAACATGATTGATATGTTCAATCGTGACAAGGTCTTCATAGCACCCGATCTTGACATAAACAACTTATTGGAAGCAGGACTTTCAGACGAGGAAATAGAAGAAAAGTTAAATGCAAAAGCAGAGGAAAATCCTAAAAACTCTGTATTTAAAGCTGAAGATTTCGATCCCGAATACTTTGAATTGTTACAACAAGATCAAGAAATACTTGAAAAGTTATACAAAGAATGGGAGGGTATATCCGATGAAGATGATTCCAAGTTCGCAAAATTCAACGAATTGCTAAAGCATGAGTTGTTCAAGACCGATTGTAACCCAGAGCAAAAGTTAGTGGTGTTCTCAGAATCTGTTGATACGGTTAATTATCTCGAACGGCGTATTAACCGCAAGGACGTACTGGTCATCTCTGCCGACAATCGTAGCAAATTGTTCAAGACTATTCGTGAGAATTTTGATGCAAACTATAAAACAAAACTCAATAAATACAATATTATACTCACAACTGACGTTTTAGCAGAAGGAGTAAACTTGCATCGAGCCAATATGATAGTCAACTACGATACGCCTTGGAATAGTACACGACTTATGCAGCGCATTGGTCGTGTGAATCGTATAGGTTCCTCATCGAAACACATATATAACTATGTGTTTTATCCATCGCGTGAAGGCAACAGGGAAATCAATCTGAATCAAATAGCTTTGAGTAAGATACAAACATTTCATTCAACATTTGGAGAGGACAATCAAATCTACTCGCAGGAGGAAATTCTTGACCGTGACCTTACAAAATTATTTGACGAAGGTATGAAGCGACAAAAGGAAGAGAGCAATCAAGAATTGCCTTTCTATGAGGAACTAAGAACTCTTTACAAGACAAATCGCAGGGAGTATAATCGTATCGAAAAACTGTCATTACGAAGCAGAACGGGACGTGAGGCAAGACAAGTGGATGGAGTAACACTTTCTGGAGACACGCTCGTGTTCCTCAAGACAAATTTCCGCAAGGTGTTTTTCCTCGTGTCAGAAACAGCTAAGGAATTGTCGGTACTTGATGCACTAAAATATTTCAAAGCCGAAAAAGAGGAGCAATCAGTTGAGCGAATAGAGCAACATCACAAGCACATCAATATGGCATTGCAGAAGTTCCGTGCCATGCAGGACGAAGAACTGCGCAATCAAGAAAATGCTCAAGATGGGCAAAACACACTTGGTGCGCAGGTTAGTACGGCAGTAAGCCTGTTGAACAACTTTATTCGTGAAATTGATGATAACGAACTGTATATGAAGATAGTTCAGTTGAAGACCTTGGCAGAGCGTGGAGTTATAACCTATATCCCGAAACGTTTGCAGCGAATACAAAAGGATTTGCGACGAAGCGGAGGTAAAGCACGTATGACACATGACGAGGCATTGGCTGAAATCATCGAAATGGCAAAGAAATATTCTCCATATTTTATGGCACAGGAATCACAACTCAACGAGCAAGAGACCAATGCCGAGATAATATTATCAGAATCATTTAGATAAACGATATGAATTATAAAGAAGTTATAGAGGCAAAATACAATCGTGAAGCCTGGCAGCAGCTACTCCACGATATATTCCTCAACAAGGTGCAATTCTACAACAGCACAAGTGAGGTGAAGGTAAATAGTAGGCTTGCCAAAAGTGCATTATACATCGGAAGAATTTCTCTTTCTGATGGAGAGTCACTTGGCATATACGAGATAGAACTTTCTGACAAAGTGGATATAGAACGCAACAAGCGTGGCATAAGGGATATGCTTACCAAAGACTGGAAAGATATGGGACATGCCGGTGCCTTCATGTTCTGCTATCGCAAGAATGAAAGCGTGCTGCGTTTCTCTTATGTCAGCGAAACATGGGGATTCAACAAAAAAGGCGATTATGAGAAGTTGTCGACCAACACTAAGCGATACACCTATCTCCTTGGAGAAGGTCGCGGATGCCGTACCGCCATTGAACAGTTTAGCGCACTGAAGGACAGCAAGCAGACACTCAGTGATGTTACAGCAGCTTTCTCGGTTGAAGCTCTTACCAAGCAATTCTATAAGGATCTGTTTGACTGGTATCAATGGGCGGTGGACCCCGCATCGGGTGTATATTTCCCCAACAACACATCAACAGAAGATGATGATCGTGAGGATATTGAGACTAAAATTATCCGCATGATAACCCGAATCATGTTTGTATGGTTCATCAAGCAAAAAGAACTTGTGCCAAACAAAATCTTTGATATAGATTTTCTTGACACCATTCTGAAAGACTTTGACCCAGAAAGTAAGGTGGTGGGCAACTACTACAATGCCATTCTTCAAAACCTTTTCTTTGCCACCCTCAACCGCTCCATAGAGGATGAGCAGGGCAACAAGCGTCGCTTTGCTACCAATGTAAAGAAGGACATAAAGACGCTTTACCGTTATCCTGAAATGTTCAAAATCAGTGAGGATGAGGTGATAAAGATGTTCTCGGAGGTTCCTTTCCTCAATGGTGGCTTATTTGAATGTCTTGACAAAACGAAGACTATAGACGGTGTAGAGCAAGCCTACAATTACGACGGTTTCAGCCGCAATGACAATAAATTTGCAGACGGACGTTATCGTAATCGCGCCGTGGTGCCAAATATTCTTTTCTTTGATGAGGAGAAAGGTTTAATATCAATACTTTGCCGCTATAATTTCACGATTGAGGAGAATTCACCCGAAGAACAGCAAGTAGCACTTGACCCGGAGCTGCTTGGTAAAGTATTCGAGAACCTTTTGGGAGCCTATAACCCAGAAACAAGAGAAACGGCACGCAACCAAAGTGGCTCGTTCTACACTCCACGAGAGATTGTGAACTATATGGTTGACGAGAGCCTTATCGCTCATTTGGGTAACACTGCGTTTGTGCGTTCACTTTTCTCGCCTGAGTTTAGCTACGACAAGACTAAAACAGATGATTATAAAATCATTTCTGACAAGCTGAAGGCTATCAAGATACTCGATCCAGCCTGTGGTTCGGGAGCTTTCCCTATGGGATTGCTCAACCGCATGATAGACATTCTTAGTCACATTTCTCCCAAAGAGAATATTTACGAGTTGAAATTGTCTATCATCGAAAACTGCATCTATGGTAGTGACATCCAGAGTATTGCAGCCCAAATTACGAAGTTACGATTCTTCATCTCCCTTATCTGCAATTGTGAAAAAGACGTTAGCAAACCTAACTATGGCATTCCCATATTGCCAAACCTCGAAACAAAATTTGTTGCAGCAAACTCGCTAATTGAGAAGAAAAGTATTAAAGTTGGTGACTTTTACGGAAACCTATTCGATAATAAGGAGATTAAAGTTTTAAAGAACGAGCTCAAAAAGATACGACACGAACACTTTTTGGCCCAAACAGCAAATCGCAAAAGTACATTGCGCCAGAAAGACAAAGAGCTTCGTGAAAGAATGACACAATTGCTGGCAGATGACAACAATTTCGCTCCTGAAGATGCAAAGCAATTGGCAGAATGGAATCCATACGACCAAAATGCAGTAGCCAAATTCTTCGATTCTGAATGGATGTTCGGGGTCAGCGATGGGTTTGACATAGTCATTGGTAATCCACCGTACATTCAGCTTCAGGCTGATAGCAGCAAATTGGCAACGTTGTATGCGGATTGCAACTATAAGACCTTTGCTCGTAAAGGCGATATTTATTGTCTGTTCTACGAGCGTGGCCATCAGCTTCTGAAGCCTAATGGACATCTATGCTACATCACTTCCAACAAGTGGATGAGGGCAGAGTATGGTGAAAAAACACGTGACTTCTTTGCCAAGAATACAAATCCTATGCTCTTGATTGATTTCGCGGGTGTAAAAATCTTTGAGAGCGCAACGGTTGACACTAATATTCTCCTCTTTGCCAAAGCCGCCAATAAGCATAAGACTTGGTGTGCCGTTACAAACAAGCAGAACAAAGATAGCGTGAAGAATTTGAGCGTTTTCGTGCAGCAGAGCGGAACGGAGTGCGAATTTAGCAGTTCTGATTCATGGGTGATTCTTTCGCCTATT
>CAKSUD010000080.1 GCA_934500865.1 uncultured Clostridia bacterium
TTTACAAAACAAGTCAGTCGAAATTTGTCGAGTATATTAATTTTTTTGTTAATGTGTGAGTTGATAATGTTTGAATTTTGTGTTATATTTACCGATATGGAGGGTTTTATATGAAGATATCTACAAAAGGAAGATATGCATTAAGAGTTATGATTGAACTTGCAGATCATTATAATAGTGGTAGCTTTATTTCAAGTAGGGATATCGCCGAAAGGCAAGACATTTCAGGTAAATACTTGGAGCAGATTATAATGCTGTTAAATAAGGCGGGTTTTTTGGAAACAGCAAGAGGAAATATGGGAGGATATAAATTAAAGAAAAATCCGAAAGAGTATTTAGTAGGTGATATTTTAAGAGCAACTGAAGGTGATTTAGCACCGATTTATTGTCTAACTGATGAAGGGGAATGTGAAAGAAAAGATAGGTGTAGGACTTTTGAATTTTGGAAGGGATTAGATGATGTCATAAATGAATATGTTGATAGCAAAACATTAGCTGATTTTCTACGAACCTGATTATATCAGGTTTATTTTTTTGTTTAATTCCTATTGACAAAGTAGGATATACGTTGTATAATTCCTACTGAAACGATAGGAAAGGAAGTTGGAACTATGGAAAATGTTTATTTTGATAATGCTGCAACAACAAAATTAGATGAAGAAGTATTATCTACAATGATGCCTTATTTGAAAGATGAATATGGAAATGCATCAGCTATATATAAATTAGGAAAAGAGGCTAGACGAGCAGTTGAGGCTTCAAGAGAAAGTATTGCAAAGATTATTAATTGTAAGCCTAATGAAATCTATTTTACAGCAGGTGGAAGTGAAAGCGATAATACAGCTATTAAAGGAATCGCACATGCATACAGAAATAAAGGAAATCACATCATTACATCGAAAATAGAGCATCCGGCAGTAATGGATAGTTGTAAGGAATTAGAAAAAGAAGGCTTTGAGGTTTCATATATTTCCGTAAACGATAAAGGAGTTATAGATATAGAAGAATTAAAAAATGCAATTAAGCCATCTACAATATTAATTTCTGTTATGTTTGCGAATAACGAAATTGGTACTATCCAGCCGATTTATGAAATTGGTAAGATAGCAAAAGAGCATAAAATAGCTTTCCATACAGACGCGGTACAAGCAGTTGGAAATATAAAAATTGATGTACAAGAATTAAACATAGATAGCTTATCTTTATCAGGTCATAAATTTTATGGCCCAAAGGGAATAGGAGCGTTGTATGTTAGAAACGGAATTAATTTTAATAAATATATTTCAGGTGGGCATCAAGAGAGGAATAAACGTGCAGGTACAGAAAATGTTGCTGGAATTGTTGGAATTGGTACAGCAATTGAATTAGCATATTCTAAGTTAGATGAACATAATGAAAAAATTAAGGGTTTAAGAGATTATTATGAAAGTAGTATTAAAGAAAAAATACCATATATAAAAATTAATGGTGAGGGGGCAGACAGGCTACCGGGGAATAGTAATATATCGTTTAGGTTTATTGAGGGAGAAGGACTTTTACTTAACCTTGACTTAAAGGGAATTTGCGCTTCGAGTGGTAGTGCTTGCACATCTGGTTCGCTTGACCCTTCACATGTTTTACTTGCAATTGGCTTGCCACATGAAATAGCACACGGTTCACTTAGAATTTCAATTGGTAAGTACAATACAAAGGAAGAAATTGATTATTTAGTAAATGCTTTGGTTGAAATAGTAGCCAAATTAAGAGATATGTCCCCACTTTGGGAAAGATTTATTGAAGGAGGAAATAAATAATGGAATATTCAGATAAAGTTATTGAGCATTACACAAACCCTAGAAATGTAGGAAAGATAGATAACCCATCAGGAGTAGGTGAAGTTGGCAATCCTGTTTGTGGAGATATTATGCGTATGTTTATTGAAGTTAAGGATAATGTGATTACTGACGTAAAATTTAAAACTTTTGGTTGCGGAGCTGCTATTGCAACAAGCAGTATTTCAACTGAAATGATAAAGGGCAAAACAATAGAAGAAGCTCTTAGTCTAAAAAATAGCGATGTGGTAAAAGCATTAGATGGGTTGCCACCAGTTAAATTACATTGCTCGGTATTGGCTGAAGAAGCTATTCATGAAGCAATTGCCGACTATTACAGAAGAGAAGGCAAACTTAGCGAAGATGAAATAAAAGCAAAATGTGGGTTAAAAGAGCATCATTGCGAATGTTGCAAATAATTTTTACAAAAGCAGTTGACAAAAATAAGATTATGTATATAATAGATGAGGTAAGTAAAAAATAAGTGATTAACCTATCCATTTTTTGGAGGGAGGATGTAGTAAAATGGAGACTGGTTAGATGGATTTCCCTAAATTCTTATTTTTGTGAGGTAAATGCCTATGAAGTTTGGTCCTTTTGCAAACAACAAGAATGAAAATCGACGCACAGACAACAAAATCTTAACATTTCCTAAAGGAGAAAATATTATGAAGTCTAACATGAATACAGAAGAAAAACTGAAGAAAATTATCCAGAGAAGACGTGAAGAACAGGAAAAGATTAAGGAAGTCCCACATCAGAAGATGTATGACAGGATGGTTCAGGAAGCTGTTCTAGTTACTACGAGCGAATGGGAAATGTGTGCTAAGTATGGTAAAAGCATCGAAAGAGGTGTTGAATTAGATGCACGTGCTTTTTTCGTCGTTGAAGATACGCTTCGCCTTTATAGCGACGTTACTGGTGTGCCTAATCCTAATACGGGCAAGAGTTGCTTCTATGATGGATTTACATTCGAATCTATGGATGAGTTTAAAAAGTATGTAGAGGATGTAAAGGAACATCTTCCTAAAGGTACAGAAGTTGAGACAAGAAGGTATGATAGCCAATACACTACTGTATTAGATGATGGGCCTGAGATACATGTTTCCTTTAAGTTTAAGATTGAATAAAAACTTTTATACAGTTGGCGAAAGCCAACTGTATTTTTTTGCGAAAATATGAATATAAAAGCGTTTTATGGGTAAGCTAATATAGAAATGTGAAGGTTATGTGAAAATTAGCACTCAATACTTGACACTGCTAATTTTGATGATATAATTGGTATTGTAAGAGATAGGAAGATAGATCTTACAAAGAAAATTGAATATGTGCTACCTGAAATGGTGTCAACACATAAATATGAAAGGGAGAGATTTATATGATGATGATACCAAGAAGAAATGATTTTGATTTATGGAGTGATATGTTTAGAGATCCATTCTTTACTGAACATGAAGCTAAGATGATGAAAACAGATATTAAAGAAGAAAAGGACAGATTTCTAATAGACATTGACTTGCCAGGTTATAATAAAGAAGATGTAAAGATTTCAGTAGAAGACGGATACTTAAATGTTCAAGCAACAATGGATTCTAGTAAAGAAGAAAAAGGAAATGGTAAGTTTGTAAGAAGAGAAAGATATGTAGGAAGTTGTTCTAGAAACTTCTATGTAGGCGATGAAGTTAAGAGCGAGGAAATAAAAGCTTCTTTGAAAAACGGAATTTTGAAATTGGAAATTCCTAAGAAAGATGAAACTAAAAAGTTGCCTGAAAAGAAATACATTGCAATTGAAGGTTAATGTGCTAAATATGCAGAGTTTAGAAACTCTGCATATTTTTGTTTTATAGGTACTTGTATTCAGTTTATAACTTCATGAAAAACTTTGAACTTGCTAAACAAAGGCAGGTACAGGTGGTAAAAAAGATGATAAAGTATGGAGATTTAACCGAAAAAGAAGTAAGTGAAATCCTTTAG
The DNA here is from genome assembly GCA_934500865.1 of uncultured Clostridia bacterium. Taxonomy (GTDB): domain Bacteria; phylum Bacillota; class Clostridia; order TANB77; family RGIG9151; genus RGIG9151. The sequence continues at coordinate 3,786 of CAKSUD010000080.1, forward strand.
ATAAGAGAAAGCTAAAATTTAAATTCTAAAATTAAACAAATTGTGTTATAATAAGTTCGCTGAAAATTAGGGAGTGAAATGTGTATAAAAACATAGATAAAAAACTGTATTAGAAGAGGGACAAATAATCGTTATGACTAAAGATTAAAGGAGAATAAATTATGAAAAAAGTTTTGCTAAAAATAGACGGAATGACTTGTTCGGCTTGTTCGTCAGGATTAGAAAAATATCTAAACAAACAAGATGGAATAAAAGTGGCAACTGTAAACCTCATAATGAATAACGCAAGTGTGGAATATGACGAAAGTAAATTAACTTTGGAACAAGTGGAAAAATTCGTAGAAAAGGCGGGTTTTGTTAGTCTTGGAATTGACAATTTTGAAAGAGAAGAGCATAAAAAATCAAATGAAAAGTACGAGCTTATTTGGCTTTCTGTAATTTCGATTTTAATTTTATATGTTTCAATGTCGCATATGGTTGGCTTACCGGTTATACCATTTTTGCATATGATAAATCATCCGATTAATTATGCTGTTTCGCTACTCTTGATGACAATAATTGTTTTGTTTTTCGGAAAAGATATATTAAGAAACGGCTATAAAAATTTAGCCCACCGAACTCCTAATATGGATACGTTAGTAACAATAGGTGTCTTGGCAAGTTTTCTATATAGTATTTACGGAACAATTCAGATATTAAACGGAAACACATCATATGTAGAAAAGCTTTATTACGAATCGGCCGCAATTGTAATATTTTTTATAAAGATAGGAAAATATGTTGAAAGTAAAAATAAAGATAAAACTAAAGAAGCTTTGCAAAACCTTATGACAATTACGCCAAACAATGCAATAATTATACGAGACGGAAAAGAGATTACTGTTACATTAGATGAGATTCAAAAAGGTGATACGGTAATTTGCAAACCGGGTGGAAAAATAGCGGTTGATGGAGAAATAATTGAAGGTACGACACATATAAATGAGTCATTTATAACTGGAGAAAGTGTACCAGTAAAAAGGGAAACAGGCTCAAAAGTAATAGCAGGAAGTATAAATTATGAGGGAACAATAAAATACAGGGCTGAAAAAATAGGAAGAGAATCAACTGTTTCTGAGATAGTAAGGCTTGTTGCAAATGCGACAGCTACAAAAGCCCCAATTGCACAAATTGCAGATACAATAAGCGGGTATTTTGTTCCGGCTGTTTTAGCTATTTCGACAGTGGCTTTTGTGTTATGGCTTGCTTTTACAAAAGATATTGCATTTGCAATTAATATTTTTGTAAGCATATTGGTAGTGGCTTGCCCTTGTAGCTTGGGACTTGCTACCCCTTTAGCAATAGTAATTGCTTCGGGAAATGCAAGTAAAAAAGGAATTTTGATAAAAACAAGCGAAGCATTAGAAAATGCACACAAGGTAAAAACAATATGCTTTGATAAGACAGGAACTTTAACAAAGGGCAATTTAAGCATATCAAAGATATATAATTACAGTAAATTAGATGAAAAGGAATTACTTAGAAAAGTAGCTAGTCTTGAGAATAAATCTGAGCATCCGATAGCAAGAGCAATAGTAAATAATGCAAAACAAGAAAATATAGAACTTGAAGAAATTAAAGAATTTGAGGCAATTGCAGGATATGGAGTTAGCGGAAAAACTTCAAATGGGGATAGCTTATTAATAGGAAATAACAAGTTAATGGAGGAAAATGGAATAAAAATTGAAAATCCGGAAGATGAGCAAAATCTTATACATGACGGAAACAGCATTTTATTTGTAAGTATGAATGGAACACTAATAAGTTTAATTGGTGTAAAAGATACACTAAAGGATAATGTTTGTGAGGTTGTAGACGAGTTAAAGCATAAGAATATTGACGTTGTAATGTTAACAGGTGATAATGAGAAAACGGCTGAGATTATTGCTAAGCAAATAGGCATCGACAAGGTGATTTCAAACGTTACACCAAAGGAAAAAGCAGAGAAAATAAAGGAATTAAAGAAAAATGGAATGGTAATGATGTGTGGTGACGGAATAAACGATAGTGTTAGTTTAGTAACAGCAGATATAGGAGTTTCGATTTCATCAGGCACAGATATCGCGATGGATTCAGCAAGTGTTGTGTTTATGAATGACAATATTGAGAAGATGAATGATTTGCTTGAAATAAGTAGGAAGACAATACGAAACATAAAGCAGAACTTGTTTTGGGCGTTTTTCTATAACGTATGTATGATACCTATTGCTTGTGGAATTCTAGAGCCTTGGGGAATAGAATTAAATCCAATGATTGCGGCATTTGCTATGACGATTAGTAGTTTGACAGTTGTACTAAATGCATTAAGACTAAAGACAAAGTGAAAAGGAGTGTAATCCAATACCTATAACCGAGGCGGAAAGAATTGATTTATCTATGATAAACAAAAAAAGTTCATTGACGTTGTTGACCGAAGGTCAACATATCGTGGACTTTAGTCCACTTTTTTTATTTTCTAGGAAAGTTCGAGCTATGAGTTAAAACCTTAACTTAGTGCAACTCCAGTCTAATTAAAATTTAG
>CAKSUD010000081.1 GCA_934500865.1 uncultured Clostridia bacterium
AGATAAAAATAATATCTTTAGAAAAAAAGTTTTGTCCTTTGTTTTTGATTATCCCCTGACTTCGTCATTGTGTGTACTTAGTTTGTGTATAAACATCTATAGGATAAAACACTGTTTAAACAGCATTAAAACACCATTTAAACGCTGTTTTAAAATATGTATTTAGAAGCGTAGAACAACCAGACGGGAGGTTGACAATGTGGTGAAGGGAATTATGACCAACAGTAGAAAAGAGGATTTTCAATGAGAAGATAGCTCATAAGAGAATAACTAATAATATTGTATGAATTGGATGTACAATCGAATAAAAACGTAACTTTGTAAATATATCAAAGGAGATTATGGCTAAAAACACAGATAAACAAGCAATTGAAAATATGTCAGATAACTTTCGTGGTTATGCAGCATTGCTTCGCAAAATCAAGAAACGGGTACTGATCGCCCAGCAACGGGCGATTTATGCAGCCAATGAAGAAATGCTCAGGATGTATTGGGATATTGGCGGCATGTTGCAGCAAAGTCGGGATGCAGACGGTTGGGGCAAGAAAACCTTGCAACGGTTGGCTGTAGATTTGAAGAATGATTATACCGAGATAAAGGGCTTTTCTGTACGCAATATGCAGTGCATGATACAGTTCTTCAACGAATATAATCAGGAACTTACAATGGTGAAAGGTGTATTTTCTCCAATTACGCAATCAGTGATTGCGCAATTGGAAGAATATAATTTCACCCTCCCTATAAAGCATTTGGGATGGACGCATAATCTTATTCTCTTACAACAGGTCAAGGACATTCGGGCACGTTATTGGTACATGATTCAAAGCATTGCATCGCATTGGAATACACGTTATCTACAAGAAGCCATTAAACTTGACGACTACGGCAAGCATGGTGCGTTAGCAAACAATTTCACAGAAACCCTCCCGACACCGGAAGCAAACGATGTGAAATCCATGCTCAAAGACCCATATATATTCGATATGCTGACTTTCACAGAGCAATACGATGAGCGTGACGTGGAAATCGGTTTGGTGAAGCATGTGGAGAAATTCCTTGTAGAAATGGGTGCCGGCTTTGCTTTCATGGGACGGCAGTATCACATAGAGGTGTCAGGTGATGATTATTATATTGATATATTGATGTATAACGCCTTTTTGCACCGCTACTTAGTAATCGAATTGAAAGATACAGAGTTCATTCCTGAATATATCGGCAAACTGAATTTCTACTGCTCTGCCGTAGATGATATTCTTTGCCGAGAGGGGGACAACCGGACTATCGGACTGTTGCTATGCAAGAGTAAAGACCGTATCAAAGCAGAATATGCTTTGCGTGATATTCAGAAGCCTATCGGAATTTCCGATTATGAATTAGGGCAAGCTCTACCGAAAGATTTCCGAGGTAGTTTACCTACTATTGAAGAAATTGAGAAGGAATTAGAGTCTGATAGGTGATAAACAAAAATAGTAATACTTTCAAGACAAATTATTCCCTCCAATTAATTCGAATTGATTAAAGGGAGAACCAATTGGCTCTATGCTGAAAGATTCTCCCTTTTCTTTTATTTTTTAAAGAGCAGTAGATATTCCACCATTCTTCTCTGTTCGATGCCCTAAACTACCTTATTTCAATAGCTATATGGCAAATATCAGTATGAACCAACATTCTGTTTGATGTAATTTTTCTTTTTTCCTTAAAGGTTTCTTAAAAGAAATATATACTTTTGCATCAAAAGGGACAAATATGAGAAATATACTATATATCATTATATTAGCAGTAGCATTATGTGCATGTAACAATTCCACACAAAAAGATAGGATCTTGGATACGGCAGAATCAATGGCCGTCGAGCATCCCGATTCTGCCCAAACGATACTGGAAACATTATATCCATATTCAAAATTGACACAACAACAAAGAGCACGATGTAGCATATTGCTCGCTACGACAAAACTTCAACAAAGCAAAGCCTTTGCTTCCGATAGCCTATTGGACAACAGTGTGTCATATTTCAAGCAGAATTGTGACAGCATAGAGCTATTCAAGGCCTATCAGCTCAAAGCCTATCAGGCTATGTGGCGTGGACAACAGGATTCAATGTTCTATTATTTGCAGCAGTCAATCAACATGATAGGTGATGGGAATAAAACTCAGCTATATTCTTTAAATATGAAACTGGCAGATATTTATTGTGAACCGTCTGCTGAAAAAGATTACAATAAAGCAATAGTATATGCAAGGAAAGCATTAACTTATGCAGAGACAGAACAACAAAAGGCCTATGCTCTGCACCAAATTGGAGCCTGCTATGGTTTCATCAATGAAAATGATTCCGCATTGGCTTATATCGCCCGTGCCATTGATTTTTCACAACAAAATAAAGGAGAATCAAATTATACAACCTATGTACTGAATTATGCAAATACACCAGGCGTAAATTACGAAAAAGCCAAAAGTTATTTAATGGAATTACCCGAAAACAGTTTGGGCAGGTTGATTACTTTAGGTTTTCTCAATCTAAACAACAGGCATACAGGCATTGCAAAATATTTTTGTGACAAAGCTGATTCGTTATATAGCAGTGCTCCCGATAAGTATTCAATCAATACATACAACAGTCTCAGAATACTCAAAGCATGTGTAAAATACACCTTGGATGAAGAAGTTTCTGCAAGTGAAGGGATTTCAAGGAACGATTCAATTTCACAAGTCATTTCAAGAAAAGAAGCTCTTAATAGTGAGATTTCAAGCAATAACTTACTATTGCAGAAACACATTCATGAATCTCAACTAAGAACCCAAAGAAAGATTGTCATCATATTATCAATCGTATTCTTTGGTATAATATTGTTCTTCCTATACGACAGAAATAACAAGAAGCGATATGTCAAAATAAGAAAAGAACTGGACCAGATTCGTGTCAATCAGATAGAATTACAATCTATCAATCCAGGGAATGACCAAAATTCTGAATTGACTAAGATTTGGAAGAAAAGGGCAGATATTTGCAGAGACAATTTCATTCGGAATGGATGGATGAAGAAACTTCAAATATTAGAAGGAAACGATAAACATTCAAATGGTTCTTTTCTCCCGCCTGCAGAAAGGGACAAGCTCAGGAAACAGTTATTCGAAGAATTCACAGACATGATAATCGATATAAAAGCGGCAGGCAATGGAGTCAATCTGGACGATCTGACACTATGTGTTTTTTGTCTTCTAAAAATAAATAATACAACGATTTCCAAGTGCATGGGGGCTTCAGAAAACGCTATCAGAACCCGAAAAAGCAGACTTAAAGAAAAGCTTGACCCTCAGATGTATCAATTTATATTCGGTAGTTAATAAACTGATATACATCATAATATAAAAACATTGAAACAAATGTGAAACACTGAAACGCACATTGCAACAAATCTGCAATGCATAGTTCTAAAGCCCCTATAACTAAAATCATACTTTAGCATTGAATAATAAAATGTAAGCAAGTATGAAAAGAAATCTTTTATTCATTTTCGTTTTAATGATTGTGCCATTTACAGTCAAGGCGCAAATCAAAGGTGTGGTATGTGACGAGAATCAAAACCCCGTAGAGTTTGCAAATGTTATTTTGATGGGTGCTGATTCCGTATACATCGCTGGAACAGTAACAGACGTAAGCGGTAAATTTGATTTTTTTACCGATTATTCAAAAGCAAAGTTTCTACAAATTTCCGCTCTCGGATACAAGACAACCATAAAAACGCTGAATGAGAAAAACGATATTGGAACACTAGTGCTTGTTTCAGACAATATCCTGCTGGACGAAGTTACAGTAACGGTACAACGACCTTCTCAACATTTGACTAAAGGTGGCATAATCACAACTGTAAATGGGTCTGTTTTGAGTCTGCTCGGGAATGCAATGGATGTTGTTGAACAACTTCCGGGCGTTATGCGTGAAAATGACAAATTTACTGTTTTTGGCAAAGGGACACCAATAATATATGTAAATGGGAGAAAATTGACGGACAACAGCGAATTATATAGAATGTCGTCAAAAGATATTGCAAGTGTGGAAGTAATCAGTAATCCCGGTGCAAAATATGGTGCAGAAGTAAGAGCGGTATTATTAGTCCGCACAATCAAGAAACAAGGAGACGGATTAAGCGGCTCAATACAAGGTGTCGTCCGGGCTGCTCACTCTTGGTCCAATTCAGACAACTTTTCTCTCAATTTCAGGAAGAATAATCTTGACATATTCGGAGCCTTAACTTTTGACCATTCAAGACGATATCAGCAGCAGAAAAATGTCACCATGATAAATACTGGGCATAATCTGTATGATCTGAATTCTGACATTATCATATTGCCTGTCAGCACAACTTATAATGCCAACTTAGGTCTCAACTGGCAAATTAACCATAAGAATGTATTGGGAGCAAAATATGAATTTCGAGGTACACCTTACAATCATTCAGACTGGACTACAAATGAAACAATCGAATTAAATGGTACCCTTGATAATAAAATAGATTACTATACATACTGGAAAAGAAAGAATATTCCGACAAACATATTGAACATGTATTATATAGGCGAATATGGTGATTGGACTCTTACTGTAAATAACGACTATTATTCAAGCCGCAATAAAGCTGAACAGGAAATAGATGAAATCTGTTTATCGGAAGAAGAGTCGACAATAAGCAGCCTTAATCACATCAACAGTTCAATGTTTGCCTCCAAATCCGTCCTGAAATACGACTTTGGCAAAAATACACTTGAGACTGGTTATGAGTACACCTATACAAACAGAGCTGATCGATATGATAACTATAATGATTTTTTACCGGATGCAGATGGCAATATCAAGGAACATAATATTGCCGGTTTCATAAGTGCCACTTTCCCCATAGGAGTCTATGAACTTTCAGGGGGATTAAGGTATGAGCATGCTATATCCGATTACTATGAGAATGGGCTCTTAATATCAGAGCAAAGCCGAAAATATGACCGTCTGTTTCCCAATATAGACTTTACGTTCTCTATTAAAAAAGCTAAGTTTACTCTATCATATACTGCCAAGACAAAACGGCCACTGTATAGTCAATTAAGCAGCAATATACAATATGATGACCGCTTTACCTATGAGACAGGAAATCCGCTATTGAAACCGGAAATGAATCACGATGTTTCTTTGGCCGGTATTTACAAATGGTTTTTCTTTTCAGCAAGTTATCAATATGTAAAAGATGCTATAGTCGGGATTGTTGAAGCATATAAGGAAGGAGAACCTATAAATCTGATGACTTATATGAATTATGATTATATTTCAAAATATACAGCGATGGTATCTTTATCCCCTAAAATATCAATCTGGTCACCTCGTCTGCAATTTAATCTGATGGGACAAGACCTTAAAATACCATTTATGGGGACAGAACTGCGAATGAACAATCCATTGTTGTTTATCAATTTCTACAACAGCATATCTGTCGGAAAAGGTTTCACCATTACAGGTGATATGCTATGTCATACCTCGGGAGATATGGATGTGGTTACACTAAAACCGTCATGGCAAATAAATCTGGGTGTAACCAAAACAATTGGGAACTGGTTCTTCCAGCTTAGTGCAACAGACATATTCAAAACCGCCCGTAATTCAATGATAACCTATGGTACTCAAATGAAACTTGACAAATGGAACTATAGTGATTCACAGGCTGTTCGGCTTACCTTACGTTATGCATTTAACTCTACGATGAGCAAATATAAAGGAAAGGGTGCCGGTCAAAGCGAAAAGAATCGTTTATAAGATTCAGATTAAGAGAATTACTTTACTAAAAAGGGAGGATCTGACGGTAATATGTCAAAAGATTCTCCCTTTTCTTTTACTCTTAAAAGAGCAGCAGATATTCCATTCTTCTTCTCCTCTCGAAACTCAGAACGACTTTACCTTTGTGGCACAGGAAAGAAATATAGAATAATGTAAGCAAAATATATTACCTTTGTTATCGGCTTAAACAACGAGCTAAAACAAGAAGTGGAACATCGGAAACGAATAGCACAGGAAAAAGAAGAAACTGCCTATATTATTACCCTAAGTGAGTTAATAATCAATAAAAGCGTTAAATCTTCATCTTTTAGAATGTACCATTAAAGATTATGACCATGTCTCTGACTTATTACTTGCAAACTATTGATTAATAATCGGTTGTAAAAACGAAAAGATGAAGACTACTTGGCAAAAGTCAGACAAGAATCCATTATAATAAGAATCTAGGATACGACAATGTTTCAGT
>CAKSUD010000082.1 GCA_934500865.1 uncultured Clostridia bacterium
GAAATGGCAAAAATTGTATCGTAAAATTTTATGAATCATTTATAAAAAAGTGCGACACTTATTATTGCAATTTATAATGAAATTTTTGCCAAAAATTTATTATTGACAATGCGTATGACTATTGGTATAATAGTCAAGTACAAAAATCATAGGGGCGTCGTACAATGGTAGTATAGGAGTCTCCAAAACTTTTGATGGGAGTTCGATTCTCTCCGCCCCTGCCAAAAAGGCCACGCATTCGCGTGGTCTTTTTATATATTATTTTATTCTGTTACTTGTGATGTGGTTAATTTATTTAATGCACTTCCGAATTCCACAAGGTTAGCCATTACAACGTTATACAATGTGTTTTCGTCATCATCTATAATCCACGAATCGCCTTCTTGGTCCAACTGAATTTCAAGTGTTTTTTCTACAAATGTTTCTTCTGTTTTCCCAAGTTGTTCATTTATAGAATCTGTATACATCTTGTTTATTTCCTCTTCTGTTAGCTTATTACCTGCACTTGCCAATGTCTTCTTTATTACGTCTGAAATAACTGCACTCATAAAAGGTGTTCCGTCAACAAATTTACAAGATACTTGTACTGTTGCATTGAAATTATCAATTTTTGTACTAACAATTTTATATTCAATTTTCTTGCCACATTCCTTTATGTAGTCTGTGAGTTCCTTTGTATCTTCGTTTTCAGCTGCTAATGCTTCTAGTTGGGCTTTGCTTCCGTCAGTTAAAACCAGTTCCTTCATTGCTGTATAATCCGCTTTTTTAGCTAAATCTAAATACTTTGCCACAGTCTCCTCAGGCTTAGGTGCACCACAGGCAGTTAGTAAAACCATAATACAAACACACATTATTAAACTTATTTTTTTCATTATAAATTCCTCCTTTATTAACTGCCTTATTGTACCATAAAATTATTAATTAGTTCAAGGCAAAAAAATGCAACCAGTCAAAAGACTAGTTACACTTTTTATAATGCTGTACCTTTTGTCGGCACAAAGTACTTATTCATATCATTTTTTTCATGTGTTAAAAGTGCTACTTTATTTTTTATTCCTCCCCCATAACCGGTTAAGCTTCCGTTACTTCCGACAACTCTATGACAAGGAATAATAATACAAATCGGATTCCATCCAACTGCGCCACCGACTGCTTGGGATGACATTCTTTTTATTCCCCTACCTTCGGCAATTTTTCTTGATATATCGTTATATGTTATAGTTTCTCCGAAAGGTATTTCATTCATTATATCAATTACTCCTTGCCTAAATGAAGTTAAATTTTCAATTTTATATTTTGGTGTAAATTTAGGAACTTTTCCGCTGAAATATGTATCTAACCATTTTTTAGTTTCGTTAAATATAGGAAGCTCTTTTTCTTCGCAATCTATTTTATGCTTAGATGAATCTCTTGAACCTTCAAACCATAATCCGGTTAAGTATTCTCCGTCACTATTCATTATCATGTTTGAAAACTCACTTGGAGTTTTATATGTACATTTATATGTCAAACGAAACATCTCCTACCTAAATTATATACTACAATATCACAAATTCAAAAGTGTTTTTTTCATTTTTAAAATATCATAAAAAGGAATATTTATCCCCTTCTTTGCTAATTTTATTACATTCATAGAAACCGTTATTACTTCCTTTTTTAACCCTTCAGATATTTCCACATCACTTTCTTTAGTTTTATAAATACTTTCTATGTATTCTTCAGTCGTAGGGAATATGTTTTGTATTAAAAAAGCTTTTTCTTTTCCAAGTACTTTCCCAAATACAAAATTGTACACTTTCTTATTATTTTTCAATTTCCTTTCATATATTTCTTTATACTTTTGAACTTTACTTGATATTGGAACAAACCATACTATTTCATCGTTTTCCAAGTCCCTAAAGCAAAAATAGCATGGTCTTTTATTACCATCTTCCTTATTTTGCATCAAGTCATAATCCTTAAATAATTCAAAAAACTTATCTTTTATGAAATAAAATTTCCCGCTTTCTATACTCATTTTTACCTCTTTTCAAAAAAATCTGCCTTCTTAAAAGAAGGCAGATTTTTTAACATTTGTCCACCTACACATTTATTTGTCGCAAGTAGGGTTGCGAGTAACATTTGTTCACCTGTACATTTATTTGTCGCAAACAGGGTTGCGAGTAACATTTGTAAACAAAAGAATCCAAAAAGATTCTCTTATTATTATATTCATTTTACATCACTTCTATTACTAATGTCAACCACTTTTATCGCAAAGTATATTTTATATAGTTTCAACTTAAAATTCGCCTACTTTAACATCATTTATTTCTCAAAAGCAAAATAAAACACACAATCAGCCTACAAAGCCAATTGTGTGTTCTTTTTAACTTGGAGCGGAAGACGGGACTCGAACCCGCGACAGCTGCCTTGGCAAGGCAGTGCTCTACCACTGAGCCACTCCCGCATATGGTGCCTTGGGGCGGAATCGAACCACCGACACGGGGATTTTCAGTCCCCTGCTCTACCGACTGAGCTACCAAGGCATATTTAGTTATTAAATTTTAGTTTAGCCATAATCGCTAACAAGCACCGACTACCGAACGCTTCGCTTTTCGGTATAACTTCCACCATCTATTCGACTTCGTCTCATAGGGTGTCACTTGTGAGCTACCAAGGCATATTTAGTTTAGCCATCAAGGCATAAAATAAAAATTAATAAAATAGTTAACTCTTGCGGGTTAACTATTTTTGGCGACCCGGATGGGGCTCGAACCCACGACCTCTAGCGTGACAGGCTAGCGCTCTAACCAACTGAGCTACCGGGCCAATTCAAAATTTTAGAAGTCATATTTGACTTCTAAAATTATATGGTGGGGGCAATAGGACTCGAACCTATGACCGCCTGCTTGTAAGGCAGATGCTCTACCAGCTGAGCTATACCCCCATGTCGAACTGACAAGTAATAATATATAAGATAATGAATAAAATGTCAATATATATTTTTGAATTTTTTTATTTTTTTTTGAAAGAAGTGATATAAATGGTATGGTATTACCGTCGAAAGCGTCGTAGAATAGCGTTTTTTCTTGTTTTTCCTCTCCTAATTATTTCTTCAATTTCATATGTACTTTTTCAACTTTCTCACTCTTTTGTTCGAATAAGTGAGGATAAAATACATAATCTTACCTTTACTATGATTAATGAAATAGTAGAAAATGAAATGGAAAAGATAGATACAAGTAACTTAATAGAGTATAAATTTGATTCTGATGAAAAAATCGTAGCTGTTAATGCAAATGTTTCCATTATGAATAAATTAAACAATGGTATAAGTGAGCAATTATCTAATAAGATGTCTAATCTAGAACATATTTTTATAAAACTTCCACTCGGAAGCTTTGTAAGCAGTAATTTTTTCTCAGGAGTCGGTCCTGAAATTCCTGTTGAAATTGTTTTACTAAATAGGGTTAACACTGAATACCATACTGACTTTACTTCTACCGGCATAAACCAATCACGTCACAGAATACTCATAAATGTTACTTGCGACATAGGGATACTATCTCAGTTATCAAACCAAAAGCATACTGTAAATGTTGAAGTCCCAATCGCTGAAACAATAATAATAGGGAATGTTCCTACTACTTATCTTGAATTCAAGTAGTAAAAACATTCCCCCAATATTAATTACAATTTCATATCTTCTTCAGTTATAACATGAATTTTCATAAGGTCTGTAGTCGTATCACCAACAGCCGCGCTACAGGTTAGTATAATTGTATCGCCTAACCCTGCCATATTTTCTTTTATGGCAGTTTTTATTCCACCATTGAGTATTTCATCAGTAGAATATTTTTCAGCAGTCAAAACAGGCTTTATGTTCCAAGCTAAGTTGAGTTGTCTACAAGCTTTTTCATTTAGTACGGCTGCAAGTATTGGACATTGTGGTCTGTAATTAGAAAGCAACTTAGGAGTTCTTCCGTTTCTACTGAGAGCTACTATAACCTTAGCTTTTAGACAATATGATGCATCTGTTGCAGCTTTACAAATAGCATTTAACGGATCATTTCCTAAGAACAATTGGCTCTTTTCGAATCTTGATTCATACTTTATAACATCTTCTGTACTCTCTGCTATATTTTCCATTGTACTTACACTTTCAACAGGGTAATCTCCTGCAGCCGACTCGCCGGATAACATTATTCCGGTAGTTCCATCATAAATTGCATTTGCTATATCCGAAACTTCTGCTCTTGTAGGGCGTGGGCTTTTTGTCATAGATTCTAGCATTTGAGTGGCTGTTATTACATATTTTCCTGTTCTAAAACATTTTTTAATTATATCCTTTTGAATCTTTGGTAACATTGTATATGGTAATTCAACGCCCATATCTCCTCTTGCAACCATTATTCCGTCACTTGCTGCTACTATATCATCTATATTTTCAACACCTTGCATATTTTCAATTTTAGATATTATTTTTATTTCTTCTCCACCATTTTCGTTTAACAACCTTCTAAGATCCCATACATCATCTTTCGTTCTTACAAATGATGCCGCAATAAAATCAACGTCATTTTCGATCCCAAAAAGTATATCTGATTTATCTCTCTCGCTTATGTAAGGCATATCTATTGAACAGCCTGGAATATTTATGCTTTTATTGTTACTAAGCTTTCCACCATTATTAACCTTGCATATAACGTCTGAACCGGAGAATTCAGCGACTTCAATTTCTACTTTTCCGTCATCTATTAAAATTTTTGTACCTACTTTTAAAACACTTGCCAAATTAGGATATGTAATACTTATTCCCTCTTTGTTTCCAAGTCTATCGTCAGCATACAACGTAAATTTTTGTCCTTGTTCAACGATTACCGAATCATTTTCAAATTTTTTTAATCTGATTTCAGGTCCTTTCGTATCCAGTAAAATCGGAATATACATTCCAAGCTCTTTTCTAACACGCTTTACTCTTTCTATTCTTGTAAGATGCTCTTCATGTGTACCGTGTGAAAAATTAAGTCTAGCACAATCCAATCCATTTTTTATCATTTTCTTTAGCATTTCATCACTATCTATTGCAGGTCCTAATGTGCAAATTATCTTAGTTTTTCTCATTATATTTTCCCTCTTTCTTTAAAAATATTAACAAATCCCCCCATATTATTTTATCATACAAAAGATATATTGTCACTAAAAATTTACACCAAAAAAGCGAACCAGTCATGGCTCGCCTCCCTACTATTCTTCTATTTTGTATCCATAAAAATTGTGTGGTGCAATATAGTCTATCTTTCTAAGTGCTCTTTCAAACCAACCCTTACCATTTGCAGTTGGTGTACAGAAATACAATGCATCTTCGCCAATTAATCTTGCGCCATTTAATGCATCTTCAACTACTTGCTTTGCGGTGTCACTAACTTTAACAGTATAATATCTGCCATCGCTTATAGGTGTGAATTGTCTGTTTGCAAAAACTACGTCAGTAACAGTATTAGGAAATCTTTCGCTCTTTACTCTGTTTAATACAACATTAGCCACAGCCAACATTCCGTCATATCCGCTACCACCGGCTTCAGCTTGAACAATTCTTTCTAAAATTTCAATTTCATCATCGGCTACATTTACGCCAACTTCTTCATAATAAACAGTAGGTGCTTCCTCTCTGTTAACACGACTACCACTTCTTGAAGTTACTTGGTCTCTTGTAACTGCAACTTCAGCTTGAGTATTTTCTTCCTCAACCTCTTTGACTGCCTTTTTCTCAGCTTCTTCTTTTTGCTTCATTGCTAATTCTTGCATTACTTGAACTTGAATTTCATCATTTTTCTTAATCATTGCACTTGCTAAAAAACCTGTCCCGACCCATGCTACGACTAAAACTACGGGAATTGCTATTTTTCGTATTAAAATAAAAATCACTCTCCTAATTCGTTAGTTTACCATATTATTTAATTATTGTCAAATTTTTATGAACTTATACATTATGTACAAATTAAAATTCGCATTTTACCTTGCATATGTCGAGTATTGTCGAATTCTTTTTGTTAATAGCTTTATACATAATATATCGCATTCTATGTATAAAGCAAAATCCGAGATGTGCTGATACATCTCGGATTTTTTTGGTTGTAATGCAAAAACTATTTTTGCTAATAGCCTTATATTTATATTATATTTATAATTACAATATTTGTCAATAGAACTTTCTAAAAAACAATTATAAATGGTAAAATTAAGTGACGCACTTTGAAATAAAAATAGACACATAAGATTACAAATGATACAATGTGATTG
>CAKSUD010000083.1 GCA_934500865.1 uncultured Clostridia bacterium
TTTAAGACACCTCCATATTCTCCTATAATCAATATATGTAAAATTGTAATTTTCGGATACACATCTATGTATTTTAGGCAAAAAAATAAAACTGGCAGTCCTCTGTTTTAGAGAACTACAAGTTTTATTTTGGAGCCAATGGTGGGAATCGAACCCGCGACCTACTGATTACGAATCAGTTGCTCTACCGACTGAGCCACATTGGCATTTACATCTCTTTGATTCTATCATTATAGCTTATAAAAATCAATAACAAAAGGGACTTTTTTTGAAGTCCCTTTTGTTTAAATTATAGCACCAGTTATTAAAATCCCCTCATTCTCAGAATAAATCGTACCAAACTGAGAAATTGGCAACGGATTCGTTCCCCACCCAACTTCAATTGTATAACCAGGTCTGTTGTAATTTTGAATAAACCAATCTTTATACCCTGCGTATCCTGAAGAATATGGTGTACTTTCTAAAAGGTAGCCACTTATCTTTGCAAATCTTTCACCAATTTCTCTAGACTGTGGCGGTAAGTAATCTAAGAATCTCCAATATATAACCCTTCCTTGCGTATGATATGCTAAAATAAGCCTAAAATTATGTGCTAATGTAAAATCATACATACTGATTGCTTCAGGTTGTGTAAGCGGTCCGTTGCCAACATAATCTCTAGGAGACGGTGTCGTAAAACCTTGTGCAAATTTAATTTGCCTTGCATTCTCCCAACCTGCCGGAAACTGCAAGTTTAAATCTACTCCGTCAATATTCGCCTTCCAACCATCCGGAAACGGTATAATCGGATAATTTTCAGCAATTATTTTTGCATTTTGATACGCGTCTGACGCAGTATCAAGTCCGCCCGTCACCAAATCAACCCCGTCCGGATTAACCATCGGAACAATATATATCGATGCACTATTAAATACCTCTCTTACATTCAGTCCGTACATCTTTCCGTTATTTACATACGCCCTACAAAAATTCTCTATAAATTTCATCAAAAGTACTGATGTTATCCATTCATTAGCATGAATTGAAGCACTATAAAAAACTTCATTTAGCCCATTTCCTATTCTTATACATTTCAATTCTTTGCCAAGCACACTTTTTCCAATGCTAGTCACATTTAAAAATGGGTATGTAGTTTGAAGCGAAGCTACATTCATACTAAGAATATCGTATGTGTAATTTATATTAGTCTTTACAACATTACCAAATGGTACAATAATGCTTTGCCCAATAGAAAGACGAGTAGGTGATACACTAGGATTTGCAGCAGCGATTCTATTTGCCGTTGTCGAAAATCTCCTAGCTATGTTATAAAAAGTGTCTCCACGCTTAACTATATATCTTGTATAACCATTAATATATGGCATAAGTGCCCTCCACGTCAGTTCTCCAACTATGCCATCGCTTTGCAAAGAAAAATTTCTTTGAAACCTTCTAACAGCCCTTTCTGTGTTTAGTCCAAAATTCCCGTCAACTTCACCTGTATAAAAACCTAGCGTCTTTAGCACACTTTGTAAAAGCATAACTTGTGGTCCAGTTGAACCTAATCTCAAGTTTTCCATATAACCATCCCCTTTTTGCAAACTCATTCAAAACAAATATATGCACAAAGGAAATTTTTTACCACAAAAAAAGAACCTTTAACAGGCTCTTTCTTTTAGTCTTCATCAGTAATATTAAACTTCTTCTTAAATCTTTCGCTTCTTCCACCAACAACTGTATTCTTTTGAGAACCGGTGTAGAAAGGATGACATTTTGAACAAATTTCAACACGTAGTTCAGGCTTAATTGAAGTAGTTGTGAATGTTTCACCACAAGCACACTTAACTACTGATTCTACACATTTTGGATGTATTCCTTCTTTCATCAAATTCACCTTCTTTCAAAAATTCTATATCCGTTAAACATTATTAACATGCTTAGTCAACGATGTATATTCTAGCACAACTTGTCAACATTTTCAAGTCTTTTTGCAAAAAAAGTATAATTCAAAAATTTTCTTGTATTGTTAAGTTTATTTATAGAGATACTATATATAAAAGATTTTTTATTTATATCTTTGGGAAGGAGGATTAAAATGAGAACTCTTCATGCTATTATTCTTACCTTAATAATAATCGGTGGTATAAACTGGGGATTGGTAGGAATTTTTAATTATAACTTAGTAGATGCACTCTTCGGAACTATGAGTTGGGTTTCCCGTATTATCTATACTTTAGTAGGGATTGCAGGTGTATGGGCAATTGCTTTTTATGGCTACGGAGATGGCCGTGCGACACAAAAAAGCTAGTTGCAAAAGCAGGGCTGTGGAATTATAAAACCACTCGCCCTGTTTTCTATTTCATTGTTTTCTTAATTTTTTCTACGAACTCATCGTTATCCTTTGTAGTAATCAATAAATTAAGCAAACTTTCAGCTATATCCATATTATCCTGCCTACTCATACTTCTTCTAATACTCATTACTGCTTCCCATTCGTTTTGAGAAAGTAGCAGTTCTTCTCTTCGCGTTCCTGACTTGTTAATATCTATTGCCGGGAAAATTCTCTTCTCAGAAAGCTTTCTATCTAAATGAAGTTCCATATTACCGGTTCCCTTAAATTCCTCAAAGATAACATCATCCATTCTGCTTCCCGTTTCTATTAATGCAGTAGCAAGGATTGTCAAACTTCCACCATTTTCAATATTTCTCGCCGCTCCGAAAAATTTCTTAGGTTTATGCAAAGCCGCAGGGTCAAGTCCACCGGATAAAGTTCTTCCAGACGCCGGAATAGTTAAATTATATGCTCTAGCAAGTCTTGTTATACTGTCTAATAAAATAACAACATCCTTTTTATGCTCAACAAGTCTTTGAGCACGCTCTAAAACCATTTCAGCCACTCTTATATGGTGCTCAGGTAATTCATCAAAAGTAGAATATATTACTTCCCCTTTTATTGACCTTTGCATATCCGTAACTTCCTCAGGACGTTCATCTATTAACAAGACTATAAGTTCGACATCTTTATAATTAGTAGTAATTGCATTGGCTATCTTTTTAATAAGAACTGTTTTTCCTGCTTTCGGCGGTGCAACAATCATTCCACGTTGCCCTTTTCCGATTGGTGCAATTAAGTCTATAAGTCGTGTCGCAGTTTCTTGTCTTGTCGTTTCTAACTTTAATCTAGAATCCGGATAAATCGGAACTAATTGGTCAAATGGTTTTCTTTTTATAGCCACATCTACACCATCGCCATTTACAGAATTAACATATATTAATGCTCTAAACCTCTCACCTTCTCTACAAGGCCTTACCTTACAAGAAATCATATCTCCGGTCTTTAGATTAAATCTTCTTATTTGGACAGGTGAAACATATATATCTTGAGCACCACTCAAATAGTTTTCACACCTTAAAAATCCAAATCCATCAGCAAGAACCTCTAAAATTCCAACCGCATCTTCGGGTTCTTCTTTTAGAGGTTCTTTTTCATTTACTTTATCATCTTTTTTTATTTCAGCTTGGTTCAATGCCTCTATAAGTTCGTCCTTTTTTAATTTTGAGTAATTAGCTATGCCGGAACTTTTAGCCATCTCACGTAGTTCTGAAACTGTTTTATTTATCATAGGAAAATTCCTTTCTTTTTACCTTCGTCCGCTTTTTCCACGCTTTGATTCAAAGCTATGGCGAACTTCGCTTTGTCTTTCTTCACTATCCTTTAAGAACTTACTTAATCTGTCCTCAAAAGACATTTCCTGTTGCTTAGGTTGATACTCACGCTTTTTTTCATTAGCCTTCTTAATAGAAAGCGTAATTTTCTTATTTGCCTCATCAACAGCTAAAACTTTAACCTTAACCTTTTGATTTTGCTCTAAAAACTCAGAAACATCCTTTACATATCCATCAGATACTTCTGAAATATGAACAAGACCAGTTACTCCATTTCCTAAATCGATAAATGCCCCAAAATTAGTAATTGTTTTTACTACTCCTTCAACTATTTCTCCTGCTTTTAACGACATACAATATGCCTTCCCTTCTCTTTCAAAATTCACTATTACCATTTTACACCATATTTAGCATTACGTCAACATATTTTAGCCATTATACTCAATATAAATTTTCTCCTCTGGTAACAACATTCTTAGTTTTTCTCTTGCAATCTTTTCTATATATTCATCAGAATTAACATATTCGGAATATCTTTTGTACTCTGCATTTTTCTCTTTTGCAAGGGCAATTTGCTCCATATATGATTGCTTTTCTTTATCATACTTCCTTATAGCAATCTCTTGCTTAACTAATGTAAATGTAGAATATCCTATTAAAAAAAGAACAATAATAACATTAATCGGATTTACTCTCTTTTTCATTGATTGCCCTCCTAAACGTAATTTTATTCAAGAATCTAATAAACCGAATAAAGTATCGGCAAACGGCATCAAAAAGTTTATAAGTAAATTTCGTAAGTGTAAGTAAATATAAAAACATTCCTAAAAAGATTCCTATAATCATATATGCTCTTATTCGTCCGCTGTCTAAAAAATAAGTAAGCCATATTGAGCTGGCACAAAGCAAAATCCAAAATGTGATGTCTTCTAAATATACAGATAAATCTCCGCATTTTCTGTTATGCCTTAAAGCTCGAAGCAAGTCAAAAAACACCCCTCCGACCATCCCGTCAAGGATAAACCATAGAAACACAACTACCTCTCGTGAAATCCCCATTTTTGCCTCCACTATTTAAATATTTTTCCCAAAAAGCTTCCGGTTGTAGCTGTTTTTTCTGAATATGCACAACTTGAAATTTCTCCTTCTAAGCATAACTCGGAAGATTCAAGGTTTAACTTGTTAATGTGTAAATCCACACCTTTTATTGTTAACATTCCCATATCAGTTTGCACTACAACCATATCGGGATTAAATATGTCCACATCAATTACACCCGAAATACTCATTTTCTCCCTATTCTCCAGCAAAAAATTATGTTGTGCTTTACTGTTAGGCACTTGCTTTCTTTCCTCAATTGGCATAATTTCTCATTCCTTTCTTGTAGAAATTTACTAGTATTAAATAATATTCTTTACTTGTCTTTAATATTACAAAATGTTAAAATATTTTTGAGGTGATTTATATGAAAATAAATAATATCTCTTCTATGTATCAAACAAAACTTCAAGAAATAAATTCAAAAATTCCCGATAATTTAAGTGTGAAAAATAAATTCAGTACATATTTAGAAAATGCAAAACTTGGTTCTGCTAAAGCGGATGAAACTGTTACCAATACGGAAATAAATGAGGAAGTAAGTGATAATTCGGATACAACCAAATTACTAAATTCGTTGCTTACATACCAAACCATGACTAATTCGACTGCGTCATTATTTTCTAGTAACAGCAATTCTTCAAACAATATGTTTCCTTCAATGAATAATACATTGCAACAAGCTATACTGCTTAAAGCATTAAAAAAAGACGAGTAAACTAAAGGGACTGTAAAAAAGTCCCTTTTTAATGGAAAGAAAGTGCCAATCTCACCCCCTTAACCACAAAAAAAGAACATCTTCCCATCTTATTTGGTTAAACCATTATTTTTGTGGGGTGGATGGTCCTCGCAAGGCGAAACAGTCCACTGGACTGTTTCTTTGTCGCTCATTTTTCGCCTTCGGCTCCAATTCGCTTCCTTGCTACCCGAATCTCACCCCCTTAACCACAAAAAAAGAACATCTCCCCCATCTTATTTGGTTAAACCGTTATTTTCGTGGGGTGGATGGTCCTCGCAAGGCGAAACAGTCCACTGGACTGTTTCTTTGTCGCTCATTTTTCGCCTTCGGCTCC
>CAKSUD010000084.1 GCA_934500865.1 uncultured Clostridia bacterium
AATTCTGGAGCAAATCAGACGTTTAACATTGCGCCAAATACAGGTTATGTGCTATCTGAATTAATCGTGGACGGAAACACAGTAACTGCCGCTAGTTCGTATGAGTTCACCAATGTGTTAAGTAACCACACCATCACTGCAATCTTTTCACCGATAAGTTATACAATTAGTTACAATTTAGATGGTGGAACAGTAGCAGGAAATCCAACAAATTATACAGTAGAGGATACAATAACTCTAAATAATCCGGAGAAAGTTGGTTATACGTTTATAGGTTGGACTGGAACTGAACTAAATTCAGCAACAAAGGATGTAATAATTACAACAGGTAGTACAGGAAATAGAACTTATACAGCTACTTACTCACCGATAAGTTATACAATAAAATATAATGGAAATGGTGCAACAAGTGGCTCAATGAGTGACTCTAGCCATATATATGGTGTAACTAAGGCATTAACTACAAATAGTTTTAGTAGAACAGGATATAACTTCTTAGGTTGGAGTACATCAAGTAGTATAGCAACCGTAACATACACAGATGGTCAAAACATAAGTAATTTAACCACAACAAATGGTGCAACAGTAAACTTATATGCAGTATGGGGAGATACATTAGTTTTAGCTACACCTAAGGGTACTCCTATAAATACAGATGAACTTAGTGTTAGTGTAAACGGAGTTCTTGGAAGTGGAAGCGGAGATATAATTTACAAATTGTATGTAGGTGGAACATACAAGTCAACTGTAACAGGAGCATCAGGAAAAACAGTAACTTTAAATGCAACAGGTTTAACTGCAAATACCACTTACAATTGCTATGTACTAGCAACATCAAAAATTAATTCAGCAGTAACTGCTACATCTTCGACAGTGTCTGTAAAGACATATGCTTGTATGGGCGATACATATCAATGTACCCTTCCAACATCGGCTTGTTCAACTTGTGGAGGTTGGGGAGAAATAGGCAGTACTTATACTTCGGAAGAAAATTGTACATTTTGTAATGCTACAACAACGCATATTGTGAGTCCTAATGGTTGCTATGGATACTGTTCGGTTTGTACTATAGCAGGATATGGTCCTGGTGGTGATGGTCACCGTATAGGTTGTAATAAATGTTATAGTTGTAATGGCGCAGTATATTTGAAGTATGGTAATTTAAATTGGGTTAGCTGTCAACACGGCAAAAATGAAGCACATACATACTGTTCTCATGGTGAATTTGGACCACATTATTAATAACTAAGTGAATACAAACAGAGACATAGAATAAGCCGTACAGTCAATTTGGCAAGTTGATTGCACGGCTTATTTATTTGGTTATGAATAAAGATAGTACAAAATAAAATTGTATCAACTTTCATTTTATTATCTTTCAAAATAATTTGCATCGTATTGCATTTTTTTAGTGTATAATTATATTGAAGTCGATAATATGGTAGAAAAATAAAGACTTAATAAAAGTTATAACTAGAATAAGAAGATGTGGAAAATCTACTTTATTTGAACCATATATTAATTATTTAAAAAGTATAGGTTTATAAAAGACACTAAATAATATTTATATTACTAGATGAATTTTAAAAGGCTTGGTTCGAATTGTTAGACAAAATTCCCTATTCATGAAGGATACGGGCTTTCTTTAAAGTTAAGTAATGGTAGAAAAAAACTTTTAGATTTTCCACCTTAATTATTCGCTTAGAACCAATTTATTGACCAATTGGGACAGGTCTAAAAATACTAATAGCCACGACTCACTTCTTAAGCGAATTGTGGCTATTGATTGGCGTGACCAAAAAGAACCGTCCCTTTTGGTCATGGTCATGTTTAAATTCTTAATCATGTTGCGACGTATAGCCGTGAACACATGTATAAATATATCCTTTTCCCGCAATGTATTCACTTCCGCCACATGTTGTACATCCATAATTATTATTATATACAGGCTTATGAGCCGAAAACTCACTACTTTTACATGTAATATACAGGCAACTAGTACATCTATACATAACTCTTGGAGACCCTATAACCCCTGTTACCGTTGTACCGCATTCTTCACATGTTGCTGTTTCAGTAGGTAAGCTATAAGTACGAGTTTCTTTTGTACCTGGGCATTTTTTAATTCCGTCTATACAATCATCACATGTCTTCTTTGTATTAAATGTATTGCAATAAGTTCTTACGCTTTTGGTACTACTTGTAGTTGTTAACGTGCCATCACTAACAGTTACATAATAGTTATGACTTGTATACTCACCTAAACCAGTTACAGAAAAAGTAGTTGCTGTTCCGGATTGTGTTGATGCTGATGTACTCTTAAGACTTCCATCTACGTATAGGCTATATATCAAACTATCTCCATTTGCATCCGTAGATACAGCTCTTACATTAAATGAATTTGTAGTCTTACTGCTTAAAGTTACTGTCGGTGTGGTTGGTGCAACATTTGCTAATTCCCAATTAGCAGTATACGTTCTGTTTCCTGTACTGCCTTTTGCTATTGTTACTGTTGTGCTTGGTGTTGTTCCGTTACTTCCTGTCCAACCAGTGAAGTTGTATCCATCCTTTGTCGGATTAACTAGAGTTATTGCATCCTCTATCGTATACGTTGTTGGGTTTCCTGTTACTGTTCCACCATCTAAATTGTAACTAATTGTATAACTTATCGGTGAAAAGATTGCAGTGATGGTGTGGTTACTTAACACATTGGTGAACTCATACGAACTAGCGGTAGTTACTGCATTTCCGTCCACGATTAATTCAGATAGCACATAACCTGTATTTGGCGCAAAGGATAGATTTTTCATAAGTTAACTTTGCTTTATAAATAAATGAATTCACACGATTTGTAAATAAAATATGTAATACATATTGCTTATAAAATTAACTCTACATTTATTGGCTAAAAAGAAACATTTTCGTTAGTCATAATTTGACAAAAACAAATAAAAATGTTATTATGTTACTATAAAATGAATAATATCATAAATTAATCATAATATAGTAACAAGGAAGGTGAAAAATTATGAACTGCCGTAGCTTAGTTTTTTGTTATATACAAAATTGTGAAAAAAATGAGCCTATATTTATAGAGGATATAAAAGAATATATTATCCAATTTTATAAAGATGAGGAAAAGGAAAAAATATTTAATAATGTAAAAGAAGTATTAAATAGATTAAATAAGGAAAACATTATAAAAACAGCATATAAAGGAATTTACTATATCCCTAAAACTAATATATTTGGAGAAGTACCACTCCCAAACAATAAAATAATTCAATATAAATATCTGACAGATAAATTAGGAAACGTAAAAGGATATATAACAGGAGCAAATTTATTTAATAAAGTTGGGTTGACGACACAAGTTCCAAACATCATTGATATTGTTACCAATGAGTGCAAAAATAATAACAAGTATGAAAATAAGAATTTAAATGTAATAATAAGGAAGCCTAAAATTGAAATAAATAAAGATAATTATAAATATTTGCAATTGATAGATTTAATCGAAAATAAAGATAATATTTATGTGGAAGTAGATTATATGGATGAAATAATATATAATTTTATTAGAGAGAATGATTTACAGTTTGAAAAAATTTTGAAATATGCAAGAGAAACTAACAGTAAAGCAGTAATTGAAAAAATGGTTATGCTTGCAAGATAGGAGAATATATGAATCTACATCTAAATAAAGAATTATTTAAAGATATGATAGATACATTAAATACACGTACCGGTATTGCCATAGATATTATAGAAAAAGATTATTATGTTTGCTTGATACTTTCTGAGTTGGCTAAAAAACAAAACGAAATAAAAGCTTATTTTAAAGGCGGAACGGCAATATATAAAATATTAGAAAATATGAATAGGTTTTCAGAAGATATCGACTTAACTGTTAAAGTAATGCCAAACGAATCAAAAACAAGAAATATAAAAAGATTAAAGGAGTCGGCACTTGGCTATAAAATAGAAGGATTAGAACTTGTAAAAGAGGAATGTATTGATAATAAAGGAAGTGTCACAGGTATTTATAAATACTATTCAGCATATGCAGATAGTGAAATACCATTACAAAGAGCAGGCAAAATACAAGTTGAATCAACATCCTTTACTGTAAGTGAGCCAACAGAAAAATACTTTATTGAGCCCTTAATATATAAATTAGCAAATGATAATGAAAAGGAAATTTTAGAAGAAAAATTTGATGTTTCGAAAATAGCTATAGAAATAATAAAATTAGAAAGAATGTTTATAGATAAAATATTTGCTACTGAATTTTATTATATTAGGAAAATGTATATGGATGTAGCAAAACATTTATATGATATTTCAATGTTATTTAAACATGATAAAATACAAACTTTACTTGGGAACAAAGATGAATTAATTAAATTAATAAGTTTCAAAAGGCAAGAGGAAAAATTGAGAATTGGTGGTATTGATGAAAATATTTCAATAAAAGATTTTTCTTATTTTAAATTAGAATTTAGTAATGAATTAATAAAAGAATTTGAAAATATGCAAAATAAATATGTATTAAATGATAAATACAAAGTAAGTATAAATGAAGTTAAAGACATATTAAAAGATTTATATAAGAAAATAATCCAATAAATTAAACAAGAACAAATAAAACAAACCGCGCAATCAGTTTAGTATACTGAATGTACGGTTTGTTTTTGGAATGTCCTGAATTAAAATATTGCATTATCTATCTAAGATTAAAAAAATGTACACACTATACTTGATAATATTTATTCAATTAAAAGATTAGGTTACTTTATCCCGAGAACTACGCGGAAATTACATGGTGAAGTAAAAATACCATCATTGTTACCAAAGAAGAATAAACCAGATTCTGCACCACCTCCGTAGCTACCACCGCGCACAAAAACAGGAGAGCTGGATTTAGGTGCGTTCGAGTAATCTCCATCCCACGAGGTTGTACCAGAGCCACTGCTACTTGTCTCATAAACCGCATCACCACCTTTTCTACTTAAATCATATGATATACCATACCTATCTACATATTTGGCGTCTGCACTTGTTAATTCAGTTATAGCTGAACTATTTCCACGTCCTGTATCGTACGCAGCTACATATTCTGCTGAACCACCAGACATATCGTAAATTCCATATACGTTATGTGTAGTAGATGCTTTTACTCCGTTTGCTGTATTCCATGTATTAGTTGTATCTGATGTACTTGATGCATCTTGGCTATTACCCGAGTAGCCTGTTTGCGCTATAGTTTTATTCCCAGCACGCTTACTGTAATTGTTTATATATGGGATTCGTCCTATTGCATTAGTTAAGTATGCTACTGCGCCCCACTCTACATTTTTCATTAAATGTGAATCTGCATTTCTATATGTGTTATATGCACATATAAATTTTGTACTTATAGTATCATCTCCCCATGGGTCTGCTCCTGGTATTGATTTCGCAACTGATGTACTTGATGTTGGAACTGATGTTTCATTCTCAGTAGTTCCTCTACTTGCTTCGTACTTTGCTACCCATATTCCTTTTAACTCGTCTGAGCCAAAAGTAAATGCGGGGTGCCTTATGTAGTTATCCGATGTGTCATCTATTATTCCATTGCTGAATTTTATTTCTATCTTATTTGTCCCTGGATTATCTAGGCTATTCCATGA
>CAKSUD010000085.1 GCA_934500865.1 uncultured Clostridia bacterium
TCATGGAATAGCCTAGATAATCCAGGGACAAATAAGATAGAAATAAAATTCAGCAATGGAATAATAGATGACACATCAAGCGGTTATATAAAACACTCCGCATTTACATTTGGAGAAGATGAACTAAAGGGAATATGGGTAGCAAAATATGAAGCGAGTAAGGATTCAACGACATCGGTAGCTAAATCAATACCAAGTGCAACATCATGGATTGTTAACGGCTCTGTAGGTGATGCATTCAATTATGCATATAACACATATCGAAATGCCGACTCACATTTAATAAAAAATACTGAATGGGGAGCAGTAGCATATTTAACTAACGCAATAGGACGTATCCCATATGTAAATAATTACAGTAAGCGTGCTGGAAATACATTTATAGCCCAAACAGGCTACTCTGGTAATAGCCAAGATGCGCCAAGTATAACATCAGGGGCATACGCGTGGAATACAGAAACTGGTGTAAAAGCTTCTACAACCCATAACGTATATGGAATTTATGATATGTCTGGTGGGGCTAGTGAATACGTAGCGGCATACAGTGTAATAGAGGACAGTAATGCTTATATACGTGAATTAAGATATGCTCAAGATAAATATGTGGATAGATATGGTGCATCTACCAAAAAAGGTGATGCACTAAGTGAAACAACTTCGTGGGATGGAGATATAGATGACTCAAGTTCCACTGCAATTCAAGCTTTTTGTCGTGGTGGTAGATACTCCGGCGAAGCAGAATCAGGTATATTTGCCGTAACACGGGATGGTGGTAATGTTTCTCGCGGTTTCCGTGTTGTTCTTGGGATAAAGTAGTCTCAATTCATGTCTATTTGGTCAACAATAACATATCGTTAGCTTGTCATGCTAATTATAAGTCTTAAATTCATTAACCGAAGAAAACCGTTTTAAATGTTCAACATTACCATCACATATTAAATTTGAACATTGTAATAGTCTGTAAAACAGGAGATACAGTCAATTTACTAACTGATTGTATCTCTTATTTTTACTTAATTGACCCAAAAGAACCGTCCCTTTTGGTCACAAATTTAGGAAGTTGAACATTGTAATAATCTATAAAACAAGAGATACAGTCAATTTACTAACTGATTGTATCTCTTGTTTTTACGTAACTGTGAACTCCATCATGGATAAGTTCTTCAGTGTAACCGTCAAATAAAATAATAAAGACAGCGAAAAGGAATAAATTAAACTTACTTAGACATATGGGATACTTGCTAGAAAAACTACTAAATGTATAACTATGAGATGGATAAATTAATGCCGTGTTCAGAAGAAACGGCTGAATTTATGGCATAAGATAACCCACAGGACAACCTGTGGGCTTTTATTATGCTATTTAATCGTGTTGCGAAGTTTTTCCATGGCTACAATAAGAATATTGCCTAAAAGGGACGGTTCTTTTTGGTCATTAAATAAAAACTATGTTTACATATTAATTGATACAACCGCACTATTTAACGTTTACATTTATATGACCATTTGGGACAGGTCTAAAAAAGAGAAACCGTGTAACTAGCTTTTCAAGCTAATTACACGGCTTAATTTTGTTGACCAAAAAGAACCGTCCCTTTTGGTCGGGTGCCAGATTTACCTTATCCCGAGAACCACACGGAACCCGTAGCCGGTGTATGAGGCGGTATAGCCGTCGTAGGCGCTGAAGCAGAACACACCGGCGCCGGAAGCGTCGGCGTAGTAACCGCCACGCACGAAGACAGGGCCGATGGAATGAGGAGCGATCGAGTAATCTCCATCCCACGAGGTTGTACCAGAGCTACTGCTGCTACTCGTCTCATAAACTGCATCGCCTTTTATACTACTCCATGCTGCATAGTTATTAGATACGCTATCGCTTGAACCTTTTGGATATACATCTTTATATTTCGCCGCTGCCTCTAATAAACTCCTTGCGAAATTACTCAAACTACTATCTCTATTATTTACATAAGCAGCTACGCATTCCCATGCTCCACCAGACATATCATATATTCCATATACGTTATGTGTAGTAGATGCTTTTACACCTCCTACTGTATTCCATGCGTTTGCTATATCGGATGTACTTGATGCGTCTTGACTTCCTCCGGCATTTCCGGTTATATAACTACTACTATTATTTATATACGGTATTCGTCCTATTGCATTAGTTAAGTATGCGACTGCTCCCCACTCTACATTCTTCATTAAATGTGAGTCTGCATTTCTATATGTATTATACGCATAATCGAACATACCACTTACAGGTATATTTCTCCATGATGCGACGCCAGGTATTGACTTAGCGACTGATGTAGATGATGTTGGAGCTGAAACCTGGCTAGTTGTATTACCTTGGCTTGCCTCGTATTTAGCTACCCATATTCCTTCTAGTTCGTCTGTTCCAAATGTAAACGCTGGGTGTTTTATATAGCTATCTGACGTATCGTCTGTTGTGCCATTACTAAATTTTACCTCTATTTTATTAGTTCCTGGATTATCTAAGCTATTCCATGAGTTTCCGCTTTGATGTTCTCCACTTGTTATCTTATAGCTATATCTTGGTATCCATACGTATAAACTTCCGTCGGTTGTTTGTGCATTGGCCCATTTTCCGTCTCCATTTCCGGCTACTGTGCTTTGGGTAGCGGTTGCTACTGAGTTATAGTTATAATCCCAGTTTGCTTCTGTTGTTGCTACCCAAGATGTTCCGTTCCAGTTTACCGGAGTTAAACCTGTTGTTATAACTGGTGCATTTGCAGGTGTAACTGTACTTTCCCAATTAGCTGTGTACTCTCTATCTCCTGTACTTCCTTTTGGAATTGTAACTGTTTCTGTAGCCTCAGTTAAGCCTGTTCCTGTCCAACCAGTAAAATTATATCCATCCTTTGTTGGATTAACTAGAGTTATTACATTACTTTCTGAAGTATAACTTGTTGGATTTCCTGTTACTGTTCCGCCATTTAAATTATATGTAATTGTGTACTGTTGTATAGCTTCAGTCACCACCTTTAGTATCTGTGCACTAGTCAAGTTTCCAAACGTATAACTAGTTATTGCACCTTTACTCACACCATTTACAATAACATCTACAATCCTGTATCCTGGTTTTGCCGTTATATTAAATGTTTTTGTACAGCAATTGTTCCAAGCGCCTGTGTTTGTACATCCATTTATGTGTCCTGTTGCTGCCATACTTGGTACAATCATTAATGTTAGTCCTATTAATAGGCTCATTACTATTTTTCTCATTTTCGTTCTCCTCTCTATTTTTATTCTTCTGTTATCTCTGCATTATTTGCTTCGATAAATATGTTTACTACATCACATTCATGATCGTACCCGCCACATTCTGAACATACGTGATTTGTGTATACTCCGGTTATTTCTGCACCTTCGTCAGAAATTGTTGTTATTGTATAACGTATTGGTGAAAATGTAGCAGTGATTGTATGGTTGCTTGTAACGTTTTCAAAAGTGTACGAACTAGCGGTAGTTACTGCGTTTCCGTCGATTTTTAATTCAGATAGCACATAACCTGTATTTGGCGCAAACTGAGTTCTAATTATAGAAAAAGGTGCAATTTGGTTAAAAGTATTATCCAAAAAAGGTGCATTTTTGTTGAAAGTTTCCCTTGAAAAAGGTGCATTTTTTGTTGACTTATAGAAATAATAATAGTAATATAATCTTATGGAGGAAAAAATATGGATAGATTATTTGAAAACAATTTATACGAATGGAAAAATAACATGACTAAGCCATTAATGGTCATTGGTGTAAGACAAATAGGAAAAACTTATACTATTTCAAAATTTTGTAAAGAAAATTTTAATGAAGTTTTATACTTTAATTTAGAAAAAAACGAAGCTGTAAAGAATATATTTGAAAATTATTTAGACAGCGAAAAAATCTTAGAAGAACTTGAATTAAATATTGGAAGAAAAATTGATTTAGAAAACACAGTATTTTTCTTTGATGAAGTACAGGTATCAGAAAGATTTATAATGTCCTTAAAATATTTTTGTGAGTCCCCAAAAAATTATAAGATTATATGCGCCGGAAGCCTTTTAGGGGTAAAATTAAATAGATTTAATTCATCTTTTCCTGTTGGAAAAATAAAGATTGAATATATGTATCCTATGGACTTTGAGGAGTTTTTAATGGCGCTTAATAAAAATATGCTAATTGACAAAATAAAAGAGTGCTATAAGGAAAACAAGCCTATGCCCGACTTCGCACATCAAGAGGCTTTATACTGGTATAAAAGATATTTGTGCATAGGGGGTATGCCAGAATCTATTAATAATTTTATTGAAAACGAGTGCGACATATTGAGATATGATGCTAAAATATTAAATAATTTAATAGATATGTATATAGCAGACATGAATAAGTATACTATTAGCCATATAGAGAGCGTAAAAATAGAGAAAATATATAAAAATGTTCCTATACAGTTAGCAAAAGAAAATAAAAAGTTTAAATATTCGGATTTAGAAAAAGGTGCGAAGAAAAGGGCATATGAAACCGCTATTGATTGGCTTCTATCTGGGAATATGATTTTTAGTTGCAATAATGTTTCAAAACCTGAAATACCCTTAAAAGTATTTGCTGATGAAGAATGCTTTAAGCTTTATTTAAGCGATATAGGAATGTTAGTATGTTTAAGTGAAGTGAACTTTATAGATATAATTCAAGCTACGTCCTTTATGTATAGAGGAGCAATAACTGAAAATTATGTTGCACAAGAGTTAAAAAGCAAGGGTATTTCTTTATATTACTGGAAGAACAAATCCGAAGCTGAAATTGACTTTTTACTTTATAATGAAGATGGAATAATCCCTGTTGAAGTAAAAGCAAGTGATAACACACATTCAAAAAGTCTTAACTCATATATGCTTAAATATAATCCTAAGTATGGAATTAGAGTTTCAACTAAAAATTTTGGATTTGAAAATAATATAAAATCAGTTCCATTGTATGGTGTTTTTTGCCTAAATGGTGTAAAATAAATTTTAAATAGGCATACTGCCCAGACTAAAAATAGAATTAAGAGTATATAATCTTTTTTACAACTTGGGCATTTTTCATAATTAAAATTTTATGGTAGAAAGAAAGCCCCTATCCTTCATGAATAGGGGCTTTTGTCTAACAATTCGAACCAAATATGCTAATTGCAGTACCATTACTTATCAATTAGCCAATCTAAAACATTCATCTTTTTTATTCCATTAAAATCTGCCACTGGGTCTATATCCATTGTAAGAATGTACTTAGGGTAATGGTCGTTAATTCCTTGAAGTGGAGCAAGTTCTTTTTCAAGTGTTGACTTTTCTCTTGTTGTATATGCTACTTGAAAATAAGTAAACCCTTCTTTATTTTCAGCAACAAAATCAATTTCTTTTTCGCCTGTCTTTCCAATATATACTTTGTATCCACGACGAACAAGTTCTAAATACACAATATTTTCTAAGATATGTCCTATATCTATATTTCTTCTTCCTAATATTGCATACCTCATTGTTACATCGGTTGCATAATATTTTTCGCCTGATTGCAGATATTGTTTTCCCTTTATATCGAAACGTGGAACTTTATTAAAAATATAGCATTCAACAAGAGAGTCTAAATAATTTT
>CAKSUD010000086.1 GCA_934500865.1 uncultured Clostridia bacterium
ATTTTTATTTGGCTATAATTTTTGATTTTTTTATGATATACTGACAGTGAAAATACATGATGATAGAAGGAGATTTTTTATGTTTGCTTATTTGAAGGGAATTCTTGCAGTTAAGAAGAATGATACTGTGGTTATCGATGTTAATGGTGTGGGTTATAAATTAAATATTCCGTATTCTACATATCAACTTTTACCGGAAGTTGGCGAGGTGGCTAAATTAAATACATATATGGCTATTCGTGAAAATGACGTTTCACTTTTTGGTTTTTTCTCTAATGAAGAACTTAGAATTTTTGAGCTACTTATTTCTGTTAGTGGTGTTGGACCAAAGAGTGCTGTTGGGGTTTTGTCGGATATAACTCCTGCTGATTTTAGCTTGGCTGTTATTACTGATGATGTTAACAGATTAACTAAAGTTTCGGGTATAGGAAAGAAAACAGCACAACGTATAATTGTTGAGTTAAAAGACAAAATGAAGAATGAGGATGCGGTGTCAAGTAACGATGCACCTGTTATTCGTAGTGTTGTAAGTAGTGATATTGAAGAGGCTATTGCAGCGTTGCAAGTTTTGGGATATCCTAATAAGGATGCTGTTAGTATGGTTAATGCAGTTGCAAATGAGGGAATGAGTGTTGAAGAAATTGTAAAACAGGCTTTAAAAAATAAATAAAGAGAGGTGTGTTTATGAGTTATTCTACTGAGGAACTTAAAAAAATTGCGGTTAATGTAAGACGTGGCATTATTGAGGCTGTTTATAATGCTCAGTCAGGGCATCCTGGTGGTGCATTGTCTTGTACGGATATCTTAGTGGATTTGTATTTTAATGAAATGAATATAGATCCTAAAAATCCTAGAATGGAGAATAGGGACAGGTTTATTTTGTCTAAGGGGCATGCGTCTCCTGCAATTTATTCGACTTTGGCGAACAGGGGATTTTTTCCGGTGGAGGAGCTTAAGACTTTTAGAAAAATTGACAGTTTTCTTCAAGGACATCCTGATTTAAACAAAGTGCCTGGAGTGGATATGACTAGCGGTTCTTTGGGACAAGGGTTGTCGGTTGCAAATGGTATGGCGCTTGCCGGACGTTTGGATGGTAAAGATTATAACGTGTATGTTGTTATGGGTGATGGAGAGATTGCTGAAGGTCAAATATGGGAAGCGGCTATGAGTTCGGCACACTATAAGTTGAACAAGGTTATTGCTTTTGTTGACTTTAATGGGCTTCAAATTGATGGCAAGGTGACGGATGTTATGAATGTTACGCCGATAAAGGAGAAGTTTGAGGCTTTTGGTTGGAATACTATTGAGATTGATGGGCATAATTTTGACGAGATTCATAACGCAGTGACCAAAGCTAAAGAGAGCAAGGATAAGCCTACGGTTATTATTGCGCATACCGTTAAGGGCAAGGGTGTAAGTTATATGGAAAATCAGGCCGGATGGCATGGTAAGGCTCCGAATGACGAAGAATATAAAGTTGCGATGGAGGGATTAGTATGATAGCTACACGAGAGGCTTATGGTAATGCAGTTACTGAATTGGGAAAGATTAATGACAAGGTTGTTGTGCTTGATGCGGATTTAGCGAAGGCTACAAAAACAGAAATTTTTAAGAAGGCGTTTCCTGAAAGATTTTTTGATATGGGAATTGCTGAGGCGGATATGATTGGAACGGCTGCAGGGCTTGCTACTTGTGGAAAAATTCCGTTTGCTAGTTCTTTTGCGGTTTTTGCTGTTGGACGTGCATATGACCAAGTTAGAAATTCTGTGGCTTATCCACATTTGAATGTGAAGATTGCTGCAACTCATGCGGGAATTACTGTTGGTGAGGATGGTGCAACACACCAGGCTATTGAGGATATTGCGATGATGAGAGCACTACCAAACATGACTATTATTAATCCTTGTGATGAATTTGAGACAAAGTGGGCTATTTTTGAGGCTGCAAATATTGTTGGCCCTGTTTATATAAGGCTTGGAAGGAGTAAGGC
The DNA here is from genome assembly GCA_934500865.1 of uncultured Clostridia bacterium. Taxonomy (GTDB): domain Bacteria; phylum Bacillota; class Clostridia; order TANB77; family RGIG9151; genus RGIG9151. The sequence continues at coordinate 1,991 of CAKSUD010000086.1, forward strand.
TCCGGAAGTTTATGATGCAAATGAGAAATTTGAGTTTGGTAAAGGAAAGCTTATTCGCGAGGGTGATGATGTGACTGTTATTGCCACCGGTTCTATGGTAAATGAAGCGATAAAGGCACATGATGTCTTGAAAAATGAGGGGATATCGGTTAGAATAATTGATATGCATACTATAAAGCCTATTGATAAAGATATTATAATTAAGGCAGCAAAAGAGACTAAAGGGATTGTTACTGCTGAGGAACATAGTATTATTGGTGGACTTGGAGGAGCTGTATGCGAGGTTGTGGCTGAGAATTGGCCGACAAAGGTACTACGTGTTGGTGTTAATGATAAATTTGGGAAGTCCGGTAATGCAAGTGCATTGCTTAAAGAGTATGGACTTACTGCTGAAAATATTATTGAGAATGTGAGACGTGCGATGGAGGTTTCATATTAGAAAGGTTTGAAGTTATGGATATAATTGATGTTGCTATTATTGGGGCTGGACCCGGTGGAATGACTGCGGCTGTTTATGCAGGGAGAGCTGGACTTAAGACTGTTGTTTTTGAAAGGGCTACTGTTGGAGGTCAGATGGCATATACAAATGAACTTGAGAATTTTCCTGGGTTTGAAAAAACTACTGGCTTTGATTTGGCAATGCTTTTAGATAAACAAATGAGGGCATTTAATGCAACATATGTGAATGAGGATATTAAGGAAATAAAGAAGTCTGGAGATAATTTTGAAATTACAACTTCTAATGGAACTTATACTGCACTTACGGTTATTTTGGCGTTGGGCGCGTCTCCTAGAAATTTAGGGCTAGAGAGTGAGAAGCGACTGAGAGGTTCGGGAGTTTCGTACTGTGCTACTTGTGATGGAAACTTTTACAGGGGCGCGGATGTTGCTGTTGTTGGCGGTGGAAATACTGCGTTTGAAGATGCGCTATTTTTAGCTAATTTATGCAAAAAAGTTTATATAATTCATCGCAGAGATGAGTTTAGGGCGGAGAAGATACTTCAAGACAGAGTGGGAAAAACGGAGAATATAGAGATTATCACTAATTCCGTTCCGGTAGAGATAACCGGAAAGTTTGAGGTTGATGGAATTAGAATTGAAAATAAGGATAAAGAAACGCGAGATATTCCGGTTCAAGGTGTGTTTGTAGCGATTGGTACTGTGCCAAATAGCGATATTGTAAAGGATTTTGTGGATTTAGATAATTACGGGTATATAAAAACGAATAAGGACATGGGAACTAGTGTTCATGGTGTTTATGCTATTGGTGATGTGAGGGATACTGTGTTACGCCAAGTTATTACTGCTTGTGCTGATGGTGCTATTGCTGCTCAATCTGCGGGCAGAGTAGTTACTGAGAAGAAAATTGGGTAGTTGGAGGTTTTTATGGAAGTTATTACGCATAGCGAAAAAGAAACTTTTGATTTTGCTTTTGATTTTGCGAGCAAGATTGAGGGAAATAGAGTTATTTGTCTAAACGGTGAACTTGGTGCTGGAAAGACGGTTTTTGTTAAGGGATTTTGCAAGTTTTTTGACATTGACGAGATTTCAAGCCCAACGTTTACACTAGTTAATGAGTACAATGGAAGAAAACCCGTTTTTCATTTTGATGTGTATAGGCTAAGTGATGAGGATGAGTTTTATGCTATTGGCGGAGAAGAGTATTTTGAACGTGGTATTTGTATTATCGAGTGGAGTGATGTTATAAAGGATGCACTCCCGAATGATGTTATTGATGTGAGAATAGAGAAAATAGATGATAACACTAGAAAATTCATAATTACATAGTTTAGAGTATATAAAATGGGGTGTTGGATATGGCAAAAGTTTTAGTTGGTATGAGCGGTGGTGTGGATAGCTCTGTTGCGGCTTTACTATTAAAAGAACAAGGATATGAGGTTATTGGGGTTACAATGAACGTTTGGGAGAGAGAGAATCCTATTGTGTCTGAGAAGGCGTGTTGTGCCCTAGATGCGGTAAATGATGCAAGGGCTGTTTGTAATAAGCTTGGCATTGAGTATTATGTGTTAAACTTTAGAGATACTTTTAAGGATATGGTTATAGATTATTTTGCTAAGGAATATATGGCCGGAAGAACTCCCAACCCTTGTACAGCTTGTAATAGATATGTTAAGTTTGAGGCACTACTTCAAAAGGCTTTGCATGTGTTTGAATGTGACTTTATTGCGACAGGGCATTATGCAAAAGTGGAGTTTGATGAGAAAACTGGTAGGTATTTTTTAAGGAAGTCTGTTACAGATAAAAAAGACCAAACGTATGCACTATATAATTTAACACAGGAGCAACTAAAGCACACACTTATGCCTTTGGGGGATTATACAAAGGAGCAAGTTAGAGAAATTGCAGAAAAGAATGGTCTTGTTAATGCAAAGAGACATGACAGTCAGGAGATTTGTTTTGTTGAGGATAATGATTATGCTAAATTTATAGAAGAAAAGTATAATTACAAGTCTAAACCCGGCAATTTTGTTGATATGCAAGGTCATATTTTGGGTAAGCATAATGGCATTATTCATTATACAATTGGTCAAAGAAAAGGACTGGATATTGCTTTTGGAAAGCGTATGTATGTTGTTGGGCTTGATGTGGAAAAGAATCAAGTTATTTTAGGTGATAACAAGGATTTATTTAAGGATTCGTTAATTTGTGAGGATTTAAACTGGATGACTATTGATAAACTTGAAACACCTATGTCTGTTACGGCTAAAATAAGATATTCTGCTAAGTGTGAACCGGCCACGCTTATTCCGATGGGGGATAAGGTTAAGGTGGTATTTAATGAGCCACAAAGAGCGATTACTTCCGGGCAATCTGTTGTGTTTTATGATGATGACAAAGTTGTTGGCGGAGGTACTATTTGTTAAGTTTTTTGAATTTCGTACTTGAAAATTTAATTATTATATGCTATATTAATATAGCATTGCGGAATTGTGTAACGGTAGCACAAATGACTCTGACTCATTTTGTCTAGGTTCGAATCCTGGTTCCGCAGCCACAAATGGCGTATTGGTCTAGCGGCTAGGACATCACCCTCTCAAGGTGGTAACAGGGGTTCGATTCCCCTATACGCTACCAAATAAAAAGACGGATGTAATTCGTCTTTTTTAACTTTTTGCGAGTGTGCTGGAATTGGCAGACAGGCACGTTTGAGGGGCGTGTGCTTATGGCGTACGGGTTCAAGTCCCGTCACTCGCACCAAAAAAGATTTATTCGAACTAGAAATAGTTCGTTTTTTTCTCATTTGAAAATATATTATGACCGAAAAGTGGCCGAAAAGTGACCGAATATATTGATATTATTTTTAAAACTGTATATACTATAATCGAGGTGATAATATGCACATAGAAGATGAATATACAGAATTGAAAATTGAGTTAACAAAAGATATAAAAAAAGAAATAATTGCATTTGCAAAT
>CAKSUD010000087.1 GCA_934500865.1 uncultured Clostridia bacterium
GCTGAAGAGATAACTAGAAGATTACAAGCAAACGGGCATAGAGCGAAAATTTCACATAGAGATATAGGAAAAGAATAGCTGACTTGGGGTATGATTGCGGATTTATTCTGGGGGATTTTATATGAAACTTGGTAAATTTTTATTTGTGTTTATTGTTATGCTTGGAACCACTTTAGTAAATAACGCGTATGCTTTTAGTGATGTGAATAATAAGCATTGGGCTTATGACAAAATAATGTTTTTAAATTCTAAAGGGATTGTATCCGGCTTTGAGGATGGAACATTTAGACCTGATACTACTGTTACTAGAGAGCAATTTGCTACGATTTTGGTTAATACTTTAGATTTGAAAAAAAGTAAGTGGGATGAATATGCACAATTCGAGGACGTAGAGGAAAATCGATGGTCTAAAGAGAGTATAGAAATTGCAAGTAGATATATAGATGGTTTTGAAGTTGATGGTAAGGAATATTTTAAGCCGTCTGAGCCTATAAAACGTGAGGATGTTGCATATGCAATAAGTTGGTTACTTGGATTATCCGGTGATTATAGTGTTTTAGATAAATTTTCTGATAAAGATTTTATTTCTGTTTATAGATCAAATGGAATAGCTAATGTAGTAACGCATGAAATAATGAGTGGTAATCTTAATGGAACATTTAATCCCTTGGGGAGTCTTACTAGAGCTGAACTTGCTGCTGTAATATGCAACATCATGCCAAATATAAATTCTATAAGGACAGTAGAATTAAAAAATGGTGAGTTTGTAAAATTATTTATAGTAAATGATAATGGCAAGAAAATGGCAAGGGTATTCTCAAAAGATGAAAAATTATTAGATTCTTTGGATGTTGAATATGATTGGTATGGAAAACGCTTTGAATTAGAGGTTCAAGATTTTAACAATGACGGCAACCCGGATTTTGTACTTCCAGGGTTCTCTAGTAAAGATAATCCTATTTCTACTATGTATACTATTTTGGAAAATGGGGATTTAAAGTTATTATTTAAGTCGGAAAATTCTGACCTTATTTTATTAAAAAAAATAGATGATAAAATGTATATTACATATGACCCTTATGCTGGTTATAACTTTTACTCATACGATGAAAATAATAATTTTTATGAATTAGGGACTTCATATATAGATAATATTATCAACGGCATAGATGAAAAAGATACTAAAGAAGATTATAAGGTTTGTGGAACATTAAAACCTTTAGAGAGTAGTGAATTTTATGAAGATGATTTATCTGAAGATGGTGATGCAGTATATGTTGGGACGACTGCTAGATATATAACTACATCTACTTTTGATAAGGAAGCTAGAGACTATTCTGCAGCTAATTTGGAGGACATAAGTAAAGATAACTGTTGGTCTGAGGGAGTAAAGGGAGACGGCATCGGCGAAAAAATAGAGGTAATGGCAATAGAAGAGTGTGAAAAACTACTATCTTATGATAGTGATATTCTAGAGGAAATAGGAAAAGAAACGATAAGCTGGCTTTTAGGAAAGCATTATGGAGATACATCAGAGTCTAATGATATTGACTTAGATAAAATTACAAATTATTATCAGGCCCTAACTTCTATACAGATAGTTAATGGATATGCTAAGAATAATACTCTTTGGAAAAATAATAATAGAGTAAAAAAGCTTAAAATGGTTATTGATGATAAGGAAGAATATATTCTTGAATTAGAGGATAATGATAAATTACAAGTTTTTAATTTGAATTATGAAAATTCTAATATTGGCAGACCTATCACAGCAACTTTCGAAATTTTAGAGGTATATAATGGCGATAAATATGATGATACTGTGCTTACAACATTAAAATTAGATGTTACAAGTAATATTGACTGGGGTGGAAGATAAACATAAGCATTAAAAAAAGACGAGCGGAGGGTTTTGCTCGTCTTTTACTTAAGTTAATGTGTATATATGTAAAGTGGGGGGCTATGCCCCCACATTTACTCTTAAGCTTTATTATATCCTTAATCTAATATGATAATCATTTCATATTCTGATGTGTCACCCTCTGTATTTAAGAACATAATCATTCTGCCTTCAAGGTCATTAACACTTCCCATTGCTGGTGCGTCTGGATTACTTAAGTCATATACAACTGCGTCATCTGAAATACTGATTGGGTCAATTGCATCGCCGTCTACTTTCTTGAATACTATTAAGTTTCCAAGAACTTCGTCTACGATTAATTGTTCTCTATCAGATACTCCGTCAGCGATAAATCCATCGTATTCACTGTCATCTAAGAATGCAGACATATCAATCTTAACATCTGTTGATGCAGTTTGAACGAATTTATTATTCTTAATGTCGTATCTTACTAAGTCGCCTTCTTCACCGAATAGAACTGTGCTTATATCTGTATTAACGTCTGCTACTTCGTAAGTTAATTCTTGTCCGTCTGTGAAGACTGTTACTTGCCATACTTTGTTGTTATTGTCGTTTGTTCCAACAGATATATCAGTTATTACACCATACTTGTCTTGTGTTGCTTGATAGTTTGTTCCGTCATCGTTTATGATGAGGTACTTAACTATTCTTGTATTTGTGCTGTATACTGCAAGTGGTGATGTGTTTCTTAACATATTTTCAGTTTCGTTTGCGTTGCTTACTAATGTTGACCAACCATCTACTACTTCAAGTTTATCTGCGTTTTGGTTTAAGATTACTGTATCTTTTGTGATATAGTAAGTCTTTCCGTTTGAATCCTTGAATGATTTTGTTGAATCCTTAACAGCTTCGTTTGTGTCAGGTATTGTTAATTTAGATAATGTTGTTGTGCTATCCATTTCTACGTTTGCAGGTGCGTTAGTTGCGTTTTCAAGTTTTGTTAAGTTTTGAACACTAATTGTTCTGCCTGAACTGTTTGTAGAGAAGCTAATGAATGTTCCCTTTGTGAATGCTGTTAGTAATTCATCTGTCCAGTCATTTCCTGAAGTCGGAGTTACCTTTACGATATTTCCGTCTTTAACTTGTTTGAATTCTTCGTCTGTATCTCCCTCTACTCTGTATGCGATTTTGTTACCGTCTTTGTCGATTATTTGAAGTCTTAAATATGGTTCGTCATTATCGTCATACATAATGTCTGATGCTTGAGGGGTTCTTGCTACTATACCATATTGTCTTGCAAGTGTTACTTCGCTTTCGCCCATTGCAAGTACATAGTTACCATTGCTGTCTAAGTGAAGTGAAACTTCTGAGTCAATTAAAGTTGAGATGTCTGAAGATAGAGCTTCTACTTCGTCCATGTCGTCTTCTGTTGACATCATTGCGTTTGCACCTTGTTTATAAGTTGTACCGTTAATCTTTAATGCGTATTTACTAGAAACCTTATCTAAGTTACCTGTTACAACTTCATCAGTAACTGTGATTAATCTAATATTTCCATCAGGGTTTTTAGCTGTCATAATAACGTTTCCAACTTCGATATCTTCTGCTTTTGCAATGCTTCCGTTCTTCATAACGATTACATCACTGTCTTCGTCATCAATATCTTCTGTTTTGAACTTTCTTGTTCCGTTTAAGTCAACTAATGTGCTGTCTGAACGTACATTCTTTACTATGAATTGTTCGAATTCATATTTTTCACTGTTTGCAAGTGAGATATTGAATGTTCCGGCAATGCTTATTTGAAGTGAAGTTACTTTGTTAGAAGAATTTAGAAGCATATCTGCCTTTATAATTCCATCCATATCATCAGTTAAAGTTTCAAGATAAGAAAGTTTTGTCGCTACATCATCGTTGTCAATTCCTGTGATGGCGTCTGTAATTTCAACATTGTTGATATATAAGTCCGCATCAGAGGTTAGAGTGTACTTTGTTCCGTCTACCTTTACCTTCGCATTAGTAGAGTCGATAGTTTCTAGTTCTCCACGAGATAGTGCGTCACTTGTTGCACCGATATATGCGACACAGTTATCTTTTCCGAAGAAGATAGTTACTTCTTTTCCAAGTAATGATGATGCATCAACGTTTTCAGGTAAGCAAACAACTATTTTGTCGTTTGTTACTTTATAAGGCTTTGTATCAGATGCTGATGTTGATGTTATTCCGAGCATGTTGGCAATGTCATCAAGTTCAATTTCAATTTGGTTAGCTTTTAGAGAATCTTTTGTTGCCGGAGTATTAGTAACTAAGATTTCTTCGAAATACTTAGCTTCCATTTTTCCGTTGTTGTTATAAACATAGTCAGGATATTTTTCTTCTAAAAGTGTTTTTCCAAGATTTCCGTAAGTGATTTCTCCTTGGTCGTTAAATCCTGTTGCACCCCACTTGTTTTGAAGAAGTGTTTCCCAAGCCATTAGGAAAACGTCTCCTCTTATTGCTTTTGCAGAACCATTAACACTTGATAATACTTTTGTTATACCAAGTTGTGAAGCCTTTGACATATAGTTAGAAGGCCAAGTTCCGCCTGATTTGTCAACAACTTGTTTTAATCCTAATGCATTAACTAACATTGTTACTGCTTCAGAATAAGAAACATTTTCGCTTGGTTTAAATGTTCCGTCCGGATATCCGGAAATAACATTTTCGTTAGCCGCAATATTAATATAACCGGTGTACCACTCGTTTGTTTTTACGTCGCTAAATCTTGTCGGAGTTTCTTTAGCTAAATCTGCGGCATCTTGCAATCCTAACACGAATGTTATAATGGTTGCAAGTTCAGCTCTTGTAATTGTATTTTCAGGCTTGAAGCTTCCGTCTTCATAACCTTTTATAGTGTTAAGAGCTGCAAGTTTAACAATTGCTTCCTCATACTTTGTTCCTTCTATATCATTTGCATAAGAGAATGCAGGAAATAGAAGTGAACATAGCATTGTAAATACAACTGCCAGTGAGATAAATTTTCTCGATTTCCACATTGTAATACCCTCCATATATAAAAGATTTTGTAGTGCATCTCTGCTCTACGCTTTTTATTCTAGCACGGGTATACACTCAAGTCTATGCAAAGATTATGGATATATAGCCATTTTAAGCCAAGTAGGGGAGAGGGGGGAGAGAAAAGAAGTAAAGTGAAAAATCTATTTAAAAAGTTGCAATTTCTTTTAGTTTGGTTTAATATATATGTAGTTGAAATTTAGGAGGTGTTTTGGATGGCATATAGAATTAGCGACGCTTGTATCAGCTGTGGAGCTTGTGCTGCTGAATGTCCTGTTTCTTGTATTAAAGAAGGAGACGGCCAATACGTTATTGATGAAAATACTTGTATTGAATGTGGTAACTGTGCAAATATTTGCCCAGTTGGTGCACCTTCACAAGAATAAGAGATTAAAAAGAAAA
>CAKSUD010000088.1 GCA_934500865.1 uncultured Clostridia bacterium
GATAAAATAGCATAAACTTCTTCCAAAATATTTGGTGGAATATATAATAATGTAATATTGTTCCTTACAATGCTTCTGCAGTATTTGAATATATCATTAATAGTGTTTTCTTCATATAAATAAAGTGTTGCACCATTTAGAAGAGTTGTAAAATACTCGAAAATACTAACATCAAAAGCCATATTTGTAGAAGCTAAGCAATTATCACTGGCATCTACGCCATCAAAATAATTTGTGAAATTAGCAACAAAATTATGAAGGTTTTGGTTAGTAACTTTAACTCCTTTAGGGTTTCCAGTTGAACCTGAAGTGTAAATTATATAAAGTACATCATTTGAAGAAATTTGAACTTCAGGATTTTTAATAGAGTTACTTGAATATTTGAAATCATCTAAAAATATTTTTTCAAATTTATCATTGCTAATTAAATTATTTGTTTTAGTTGTAATAAATAATTTTGCATTACAATTTTCAAGAATATACTCAATTCTTTCTGTAGGATATTCTATTGAAATAGGTAGATAAATTGCTCCACATTTGATAATTGCAAGCATTGAGACAATAAGGTCAGTTGAACGGTTCATTAAAACTGGCACAATATCGCCCTTTTTTATATCATGCTTCATTAGGTAATGTGATAAAGAATTTGCTTTCTCATTTAATTCTTTGTAAGATAGAGCATCATTATCAAACACAACAGCAATATCATTTGGTGCTTTTTGAGCTTGTGCTTCAAAAACTTCTTTTATATTTTGAGTTGTATCATATTCAATCTTTTGGTTATTAAAATCATTTAAAATTCTATTTTTCTCATCAGGTGTAATAATATCTAAATCTTTCACTAAAATATCAGCATTTTCAAAGACTTGTTCAATCATGAATAATATTCTCTTATGAATGTTTTCAATATCTTGAGCTGAATATTTTACTATTTGGTAATCATAAGCGATATTCATGTTTCCAGTATCATTCATATCGTAAATATGAATATCTAGGCTATCAGATGTAAAATTATTTGGTATCCAATTTATATCATATGGTGTTTCAGAGCTTTGGGCTGTACTTCTAATATTTTGATAAGATATTAAAGTATTATACAAATTTGGAATAGTACTATCAATATGCCTTAAATCTTCAAGTAAAGATAAATAAGGATATTTTTGATGTTTAAATATGCTAAACAAATTTGATGAAATATTGCTTGCAAGCCCAGAAAATGATATGTCATTTCCTATATTAACTTTTAAAGGGACAGTACTAATAAACATACCAGAAGTATGCTTTTCTTTAACGTTTCCACGATTTAAAATAGGCGAACCAATAACAAATTCATTTAAATTTGAGGTTCTTCCAATATAAATTGAGAAAATGGCCATAAAAAAGTTAAATGCAGAAAATTTATTGGTTTTACAAAAATCATTTATTTTTTGTATTAAATCATTTGGTAGAATAAATTGTTTCCTTATGGATTTACCAGCAATGTTATTCTTTGTGAAATAGCCAATACTTGGAATTGAAGCAATTTCTGGTACTGTTTGAAACATTTCATTCCAAAATAATTTATCTTTATTATATTTATCACTTTGCAAATATTTCTCTTCAGAAGTAATATAATCTATATAAGAAGGGTAGGTAATATCGTCAATAGGCTCCTTTTTCACTAGACGAGTATAAATCTTAATGATTTCAGAGGCGCCAAGACCAGCACTCCAAGCGTCAGAAATTAAATGGTGCATATTAATTATAAATCCACCATGATTATCTGGAAACTTAACTAGTTTAAAATTAAAAAGAAATGAATTTAAAACATCAAAAGCAGTTGAAGCAATAGTTTTTTCAACGTTTCTAAGTTCATCATCTGATGAAACATCTATAATTTCAACATCAAACTTTGTATATGTTTCAACATACTGTTTGACCTGATTTTTTTCAATGAAAAATTTAAGCCTAAAACTATCGCTTTTAGAGACGAAAATATTAATGGCTTCAGCTAACAGTGAAAAATTAACTTTTTCAGGAATAATTACAGAACCAGTGATATTTTCGATAGGTGTTCCTTTAAAAAATTCTTCTGTATACCAAATTGACTTTTGCGGATTTGTTAAATCATACATGTTCTTTTGCATAATTACCACCTTTACGACATTTTTTTCCAAATATTAGTATATCATTAAACATAAAATAAATCAATAAATGGAGTTTAATTTTCATGCAAAAAGGAAAGAATATTCAAAGGAGGAAATATATGTATAGATATGAAAAGAAGGAAAGTAAATTCAAATATATTATGTGTACAGTTTTACTTATGATAATAGCATCTGTAAGTACACTTTTTTTGTATAAAATGTATTTAAATATAAATGTTGAAAATAATCAAATTCCAAGTGGAAGTGAGAATACAGCCATAAGACTTGCTGCAAATCAAGAAGAAACAAAAGAAGATATAACAGATACATTAGAGAAAGTTACAAAGTGTGTTGTAGGAATTTCTAAAATAAAAAATAAAGGGGATAGTATTTTTGAGACAAATGCAACAGAAGATTTAAAGCTTGGAACAGGTGCAATTATTTCAGAAAATGGATATATAATTACAAATTGGCATTTAGCAGGAAATAAATATAGTTCATGCTATGTTACAATGGAAGATGGAACAATTTACAATGGCAATACTGTTTGGGCAGATAGTGACTTGGATTTAGCAGTAGTAAAAATTAGTGCAAACAATTTAAAATATTTGCAACTAGGAGATTCAGATAATATAAAAATTGGTGAAACTGTTTATGCAATAGGAAACCCAATTGGTATAGAATTTCAAAGAACCGTTACAAAAGGAATAATTAGTGGATTAAATAGAACAATAAAAATCGAGGAAAATAAAAATTCAAGCTATATGGAAGGCTTAATTCAAACAGATGCAAGTATAAACCAAGGAAACAGTGGAGGACCGTTAATAAACGAACGAGGAGAGGTAATAGGAATAAACTCAGTAAAAATTGAAACAGCAGAAGGAATAGGATTTGCAATACCAATTAATATTATTAAACCAGTTGTAGAAAGCCTAACAAATGCTGAAGCATTTGAAGAAGCCTATTTAGGAATATTTGCATATGATAAAGAGGTTATTAAATATCTAAATAATGATGTTACATTTAGCGAAGGAATATATGTTGTAAAAATTGCAAAGGATGGACCAGCTGCAAAAACAAACTTAAAAACAGGAGATGTTATAACTAAAATTGATGGAAATAGTATTAATAGAATGAGCGAACTTAGAACCTATATTTATAGAAAAAAACCAGGAGAAAAGGTGACTTTAACAATAAGTAGAAATAATAAAGAACTCCCAATAGAAGTAACGTTAAGCAAAAAGTAGACAAAATTCGACATAATGTGGTATAATAAATATATCTTGATGTATATTTCCCTTTTTGCATTTTAAGATTTCATCAAGAAAAAAAATTTTGGAGGGAACATTACATGAAATTAGCAGACCAGCTTTATGAAATCTCGGTGAAGAAATCTGAGGAGCTCATTAAGGCTTTTGAAGAAGCTATTATGGGCAACAGAGAGGAAAAGCTTTTGCGTGACTGTTTACGCACGGCAACAGTTTCAAATAGAACCTATATAAGTTTGGGTAGAAACTGCCTGCCACCACTTTCTCTCGAAAAAGAAGGTTTCTTCCTGAGACAAGATGGACCAGGTTTCATCTACTGCTGGCACTAAAATCAAAAAGCCCCTACCTGTTTGGTGGGGGCTTACTTTTATAAAACAGAAGCTATAACGAGAATTCCAATATTGTTATTATATATTTCGTCAAATTGAGAAATAGGGAGAGGGTTTTCTCCAATGCCAGATTCTATGGTATATCCAGGCTTTCTATATTGCTGTAAAAACCAATCTTTATATCCTGCAAAGCTTGAATTATATGGAACATCAGCCAATGTATAACCACTTAAACTTGCAAAAATATTCCCAATTTCTTCTGCATCTTCTGGTGCGTAATTTTGAAACTGCCAATAAATTTCTTTTCCTTGAGTATGATAAGCTAAAATCAAACTAAAATTATTTTCCAAAGTGAAATTATATAAAGCCAAAGCTTCTGGTTCAGTTAAAGGACCAAAACCCACAAAATCACGAGGAGCAGGAGATGTAAAACCTTGTGAAAACTTAATTCTACGAGCTTCTTCCCAACCGTGCAGGAAATTGCAGGTTTAAATCCACGCCATTAATATTTGCTTTCCAACCATTAGGAAAAGTAATACTAGGGTAATTTTGAGATATACTTTGAACCCTTGAGTATGTAGTACTTCCGAACAGGATAAGCGCCATTTACTAAATTTACACCATCAGGGTTGCACATTGGCACAATGTAAATTGAAGAATTATTAAAAATGGTTCTTGCATTTATTCCAAAGATTTCATCATTTCCGCACATAAGCAATACAAAAATCTTCAATAAATTTCATAAGAATATTAGTGGTAATAGATTCATTGGCATGAATAGAAGCGGAATAGAAAACATGTTTTGGGCCACGGCCAAGTCTAACATAAGGAATAGGATTTCCAAGAACACTAAAGCCTATGTTTTCAGATTGAAGAAAAGGATAAGTTATTAATAAATCTCGAATATTTTTATAAAACAAATCAGAAGTATAAAATCTATCAGTGTAAGTTATAGACACAATAATCACCTAGAATAATATATGCAGAAACAAATATAATAGTAACAAGATGAAAGGCAAATTACAGAATATTTGGATACTTGAAAAATAAGTAAAATAACTATTGTATATCTCCTAAAAATTTGATAAAATATAAAGCCGAAAATAAATTTTAAGGAGAGAATAATGGATATAGAAGAATACTTATCACATTTTGATAAATTCACAAAAGACCCGACTCTAGAGGCAATGGAATATATAATGGAGAAGTTCGATAACCCACATAAAAAGCTAAAATGCATACACATAGCTGGCACAAATGG
>CAKSUD010000089.1 GCA_934500865.1 uncultured Clostridia bacterium
AGGATATAACAAACACAACAAATACACAATCCATTTTTTCATATTTCACCTTGTATATTCTTATTATTAATATCTTTCACATTGCCACGCAATGTGTTTTATTCCTTCTAAAAGCAGTGTGTCAGAATTGTAAATTGCTGCGTTGCTTTCGGAATTCATCCTCTGCATCTAACATTTTACTAATTCTGACACACCTTAGATGAGCTGCGTCAAAACTTTCATTCGGACACAGCCCTTTTTAGATAAAAAATGATTCTTTATTTCAAAAGCCACATAACATCATTAGGCGTATCATTTCCTCCAAACTGGCGATTGATAGCTTCCTCTATATTTTCCCTATTGCGAGAATATTCATCTTCTGGATACATCCAACGCAAAGGCAATTGGTCTTTTACTTCATTCATATTTGTCTGCGCATCGATAGGAATCTTTGGAAGACCTATTCGACGATAGTCATAATAAGAATTAAAAGACAACTGAAATACAGAACCAATAAATTTCTGTTCGATAATCTGTTCAAGACTTGCATTAAAAGCAGCTTTCCCTTGTAAGTATTGGTCTATATAAGCATCGTCAATCACCACTTGATGGCTATACTCTGCTGGTGTATATTTAGCCGTAAACTGCAAAGCTGCCCGAACAGCATTTTCATAATGCTCTTTAGCAGACTGCGGAGTTTTCCAGCCGCGCAAAGCAGCCTCTGCCAAAACGAACTGAATTTCCGAATAAGCTATAAACTTAACAGGTTCGCCTTCTGCGATTTGAAAATATCGTTTATTTATAGCCGAATGAAGTCCATTCGCACATTCATCTTGTACCATTCCATATGCCAATACTGGATTTACTCCACTATAAGCATCAAATGAATCTTCACCTTTTGAAGCCAAAGCTTTTGCCGGTTCAGCATAATAGAACAAACGTCTATCTTCCAGTTTCTTCATCATATCCACAATGAATGAAGTCATAAACGGATATGTCCAATAGTTCTGTTTTTCCCAATAAAATGGATACCATTGAGCACTCTTATCAGCAGAATAAACACGTTGGAAACTTTCTGCTTCTGAAGTAAACAGTGGTCGTAAAGCCATCTCCTCAAACATTGTGCGGACATTGATACTTCCAACGTTTTCTTTTTTACTCAACATGTTGAGTACTCTTAAAGAAAAACTATTTGCAGCTTTTTGCCACAAGGAAGGATCGCCATTATACACCGGATCTCCATTGAAACTTGATGCTTCAGAAAACAAATCAGACGCTTTTCTCAAATCATTTAAAATGGATTCAAAAACAGCTTCTTGAGTATCATACTTAGGAGCATATATAGCGCCTGATTCCCCCTTTGCAGCTTCAGAACATGGAATATCGCCCATTGCCATGGTCATGCCATACAATGCATACGAACGCACAAACAGATTCAAACCTTCATAAGCTTTCTTTTCAGCTTCCGTCATGCTTTCATTTGCATCTGCAATTTCTCTCATTTTGTCTGCATCTGTCAGAATTGAATAATCATCAAAATCTGTTCTTTCAAATTTATTATACAGATACCATTCCAAGTGTTCGGTAAAAGTTGTCTGCTTTATCAACCAAGAATCAGCTATAAACCATTTTCCAGTCGTGCTCTCCGTTGTCTTTAAAATAATCTGAGTCGCCAAAAAAGATGGCGTTACGACTGTCGGAGTGTCTGGATTGGTATTAATCTCATCAAAATCCCCACATGAAACAAGAGATAATAGAGACAACGCAAATAAATATATCTTTTTCATAAATCAGTCATTACAATGTTAAGTTAATATTAAAACCTATATAACGAGAAGTAGGTGTATTCAAATTTTCTTTTCCTCTATCAGGATCAGAAAAACGGAATTCTTTGGTCCAAAGCAGCAAATTTTGCCCTACAATACCAACACGCATATTCTTACACATAATCTTTTGAGCAATATCAGATGGCAATGTATAATTCAAAGCGACCTCTCTCAGCTTAATGAATGTTCCGTCCAAAATATTCTGACGAGCATTATGATCCCAAGGATTCTCATTATATATCTGCGTATAATTCTGATAAGAAACAGGAACATTATTCGGAGCAAATACTCTTGTGTCTTCTATCACTTTTCCATAAGGGTCATAAGTTGCAGATCCACTTACAACCATTGCTCCTTGTCCTACATAATTCTGTAATCCATTGACTACTTCATCATATCTCCATTTGTTATCACTATCTGGATGAGCTCCAGAATTCCACATGGCTTGTTCTGTCCAAGAATACATCAATCCTCCTATGCGACCATCTATTGAGATACTCAAATCGAAGTCCTTATACTTGAATGTATTTGTCCATCCCAAAATACATTTAGGATCACTGTAACCCATTACTGTCTGGTACTTATTCTTAACAGGTAAACCTGCCTGATGAACAATATTCCCTTCATGATCTCTATCCCAATCCGTGATAAATAATTTATCATACCGTTCTCCTTCCTGTATTCTTGGGTCTTTTGAACTATGTATCGGGTCCATCTTATGATAATACCAATGCCAAAAAGATAAATTAAAGGAAGATTCCCATGTGAAGTCTTTATTTACGACAGGTTTACCTCCAATGGTAAATTCCATACCTTTTTGTTTCAAATCCTCTGATATATTGGTTATCATACGACTAAAACCAGACGCTTTAGAAATATTCGCTTCTATCAAACGGTCATATCTCAATCGTGTAAAATAGGTGTAATCAAAAGATAAACGATTATTGAAGAATCTGAAATTTGTACCAAATTCATAGGAAGACTCTGTCTCCGGTTTGATATTCGCATCACGAATCTTAGTCGGGTAAGTTGCTGTGGATAATCCATTCCACACATCCGTACTTACATTGAAAACTCTATTGATTTCATACACGCTCAAATCTTTTTTAGCGACAGTCCAAGAGGTGCGGATTTTCCAAAAATCCAAAACATCTTCTATCGGATTGAAAAACGCCGTAGGCAAAACACTTCCGGATACAGATGGATAAAAATAAGATCTGGAATCTGCTGGCAAAGATGAAGACCAGTCATTTCGTCCAGTAACATCAACAAACACTCCGTTTTTCCAAGAAATCCCTGCCTTTCCGTAAGCACTATACAAAGCTTTCTCACTAACAGTTTTGCTTACTCCCGCTCTTTCCGCTGAAGCATTCAATGAATAAAATCCAGGAATAGACAAACCGCCTCTTGTGTTTGAATACAAACTCTCGTTCTTATACCAATAAGATGACAAACCTGCAATGAAATTAAAAGAAAAATCCTTCCAAGCATAATCTCCTTTAACAATCAAATCATTGTTAAAGCTGGATCCTTTATAGATATTATAGGCATAATATCCTCTTTTCTCACCACTGTCACCTACTGATTGTCTTCTTTCTTCTCCTTTACTATAATTATCAAAACCAGAACGCAACATGACTGACAAATTATCAAATATATCATAATTCATCGTCAAACTCGTATTCATTAAATCATTATCCTGTTTATTGATACGTTCATACATAATATAATATGGATTGTCATACCATGCTTTGAAACCCCAGTTTTGTTCTTGGTCTTTTACTTTCCAATAATCCTTGAAATCACGTATGTCATATTCTGTACCTCCCCAAATCAGCATATTATACAGAATATTACCACCTCCATAATTTACTTTAGGCATATTAGGAGCCAATTCTTTCTTATAAGAAAAGCTTGCGTCCAATTTAAACTTATTATAAGTAATGTTACCACTACTATTTACAATGAACTTATCCATTTTTGAATTAGGATATTGTCCATTTTGGTGAACATGTGTTGCTGAGACACGATAACCTCCTAATTTACCCGCTTGGGAAATATTTATGTTCGTATTGGTCACTAAAGTGGAGCGCAAGAAGTTCTTGATATTGTCTCCTCCTTTAGACAGCAAAGGCATTACTTTTAATCCTTTTGATATCGGATCATATTGTTCAACTTCATGCCCATCCATATAATCACCCCAAACATTTCCGCTATTATATTCCAATATGCCATAATTACCTGTACTGTAAGAATGCTGAGCTTCTGGCATTTTCAGATAACCGGCACTGAACATCGTATTGTTCGAAACATTGATATTTAGCGTTCCTTCTTTATTAGCCTTCTTAGTAGTAATCATAACAGCACCAGCACGACCACGTACTCCGTACAATGCTGAAGCTGTTGCACCTTTCAAGACATCTATACTTTCGATATCTTCTGCACTGATATCACTCATACTCATGTTTCCATAAGCGACACCATCAATTACAATCAATGGAGATTCACCACGTAACTTCAATTCTGGTGATTCCGAAATTTCGGAGCTGTTATTAATCTGTAATCCGGAGATTTTTCCAGTCAAACTGCTGGCAACGTTCACACCTTTGACTACAGACAAATCTTCACCAGAAACTTTTTGTACAGAATAACCCAAGGCCTTTTCTTCACGCTTAATACCCAAAGCAGTAACCACCAATTCATCCAACGCTTCAGCATCTTCTTTCATGGTGATGGACAAATTAGTTTGGTTTCCTATTTTAATTTC
>CAKSUD010000090.1 GCA_934500865.1 uncultured Clostridia bacterium
GGTAACAGATGTAGCTATGAAAGATTTACATATACAATAGAAGAAAACGGATATCCTGGTAACCCAGATGTTATTGGTGATATTAATAAGAGAGTTAAAGATTTAAGAGTTGAAATAAGAAATGGCGATGACAAGATTAAGTTTGAACCAGAAGAAGAAATCTTATACTATGTTGATTACTATAATGGCTCTTCTTCAAAAGTAAGTAATGCAAAAATCGTAGTTGATTTACCTACATACTTAGAAGGAATTAAAGCAAGTGATGGGGGTAAGGTATCTTCAAACAAAGTAACTTGGAACTTAGGAACATTAAATAAAGGCGAATATGGTAGAGTATCATTCACAGCACAATACACAAGTGAAAGATACAACGAAAAGATAATTACTGTACCAGCTAAGATTTACGCAGGTTCTTCATTAAAAGATACATCAACAGTAAGAAACTTAATCTATTGTGAAGACGCATCTGGTAGTGGTTCTCACTCAGCGTACTGTGTAGGTTACCCAAGTGGTGCATTTAGACCAAACGGAAACATCACAAGAGCAGAACTTGCTACAATGGTTGCAAATATCGAAGGAATTTCTTCAACATATAGAGGCCAATTCACAGATGTACAAGGACATTGGGCAGCAGATAAGATTCAAGCTTGTGTTGAAAGAGGATACATGAACGGATTAGGTTATAATTACTTCGGAGCAGAACAATATGCAACAAGAGCTGACTTAGCATATGCAATAGCAGCGATCTTAGGAGTAGAAGACTTAGAACCAGTATTTGTATATTCTTCAGATGTAGCTTATAGCGATGCAAGATGTGCTATGGAACAACTATTAAGACTTGGAATTATGGATGGCTATGCTGACGGAACATCTAAACCAGAAAAGAATATTACAAGAGCAGAAGCAGTTACTATAATCAATAACTATTTATTCAGAGGCGAATTATATACAAGAGGTTATAATTATTCATATAATTACAACACAAATTATAATTACGGTGGAAACAACTACATTTTACAATTCACAGACTTAACACCAAGCCACTGGGCATATGGTCACATTATGGAAGCGACAAACACCCATAGATATGTAAGAGCTATCGATGGAAATGAAGAAATGTTATAGTCAAAATGAATAATGAACGCTATAGTTCAAGAGTTCACATGATACAAAGGTATGAATTTCAATTCATACCTTTGTTTTAATTAAAAAATATGTTAGAATTAATTAAAAAATATTTAGGAGGAAATTATATGTGGTTTATTTTTGCATTAATTACTACTTTAGCTTGGGGAACTGCTGACTTGTTTTACAAAAAAGGTGCAGACGAGAAAGATAAGTACAGTCATCTGAAAACAAGTATGATGGTTGGATTTGTTATGGGAATTCACGCAATTTTTATGCTAATATTCACAGATATGAATTATGACTTTACAAACATTTTAGTTTATTTGCCGGTTTCGATGATGTATATTTTGTCTATGACGATTGGGTACTTTGGGCTTAGATATCTTGAGCTTTCTGTTTCATCACCTATCCAAAATTCATCTGGTGCGCTTACTTGTTTATTATGTTTGATATTTTTACATCAAACATTAGACACAATATCTGCTGTTGCTGTAATTCTTATATGCGTTGGGGTATTCTTACTTGGAGTTTTCGAGAAAGCAAAACAAGATGAATATGAACAGCTTAACAACAAGAAATATAAAATAGGACTAGTTGCTTTCTTTATGCCCGTGCTTTATTGCATAATTGATGCGATGGGAACATTCTTTGATGCGTACTACTTAGACGATTTTTTAACTACACCACTAAGAAACGTTACTGAGGCTACATTTGAAAATGTGGCAAACACTTCGTATGAATTAACATTTTTAATTTGTGCAATAATAATTTTTGTATTTTTGAAATTCATTAAGAAAGAAAAAATTGTGTTGAAAGAACAGGGAAGTAGAGGAATGGCGGCTATTTTCGAAACAATAGGTCAATTTACATATGTATATGCAATGAGTGGAATGGCAGTTATTACTGCTCCTATGGTAGCTTCATATAGTGTTATTTCAATTGCATTGTCAAGAATGTTCTTAAAAGAAAAGCTAAATAAAAAACAATATTCTGTAATAGTTTTAGTTATACTTGGAATTGCACTGCTTGGAGTTGCGGAAGGACTAGTTGGATAAAAAAAGAGGTGGACATTTTGTTGTCCACCTTTTTAGTTTTAGAAATCGGTCTTTTGCCATTCACAGCGAGCTTGGGAAGAATTAACATTGCCATTAGTAATAGCAGCTATATATGTGCGCTTATGTTCCCAACAAGCTTTACTGTTCTGAAATATTGCATCTGTGATATCAGGAGTTTGGAATGTATTGGGGATAGTCAGCTTGCTAGTATCCAAATAAGCTAATACTTTGTCTGCTCTTAAAGCAGTCATTTCATCTTCTGCTAAAAAGACAAGCTTTTCAATAATATCTTCAACATTAGAAGGCATTTTTTTTACATTGAAACCTATTTTTTTAGCTTCATTATAGAAGATTCTGTATGAGTGCTGACCACGATTAGTGAGGAATTCTAAAAGATTTTTCGCACTAGTTTCGTTATTTTTGCAATGTTTCAAAATAATGGGATAAAGAACATTTTTTTCGTATGTTTGGTCTTCTTCGTAAGCACCTACAATTAGTGGATTTAATTCCCTAGGAATATCATCTCTTTTTAATATACTACTAATAGTATTTTTTGACACATGATCGGGGATTTTAACACTATACTGACCATCAATAGGGCCAAGATGACCGTATTTTCCCATAAGAATTTTGTCAGCTGCAAGAGCCATAATAGTACCGGTACTCATACAGTTCCTATATACGGCTACAGTTACTTTTTTGCCATGAGCTTTTAGTGCTTTAATAATGAAAATGCCATTGTCGGCATAGCCACCGGATGTCTGGAGTACTAAAGTGACGGGACGCTTATCATCCTTTACTTCGGAAATTAAGCGCATAAGAACTACTTCAAGGTCGCCACTAATGTATTTACTAGCGAGGAAGAAAACTTGTGTGTTGGTCATTTCTTCAAGCTGGAGAATAAGGTCTTTGCTCTGTTCGTAACTCATAATGAATTCCTTTCTTGAGTTTAACTTCTGTCGAAAGATTTTCGGCAGATTTGTATTGATTAACTTACGCAAGTAGTATACATTAAAAAGCACAAAATGTAAACTGATTATTTAAAATAAAATTTATATTTTTTGTAATAGTGATTAATGAAAAAAGTATGTGATAGGACGATTAAAATGTGTTGGTGAGGAAATGGAATATTAAAAGAGAAAAATTTTAGAATTATAAATTTAACAAAATCCTCTTTTGTT
Organism: uncultured Clostridia bacterium; assembly: GCA_934500865.1. Taxonomy (GTDB): domain Bacteria; phylum Bacillota; class Clostridia; order TANB77; family RGIG9151; genus RGIG9151. Next base: position 3,365 of record CAKSUD010000090.1, read on the forward strand.
TCATAGAATGTACTGTGATTATTAACATAATATAATCACAAAGAACTATGAAATGGAAGGGGATTTTTTGTGATAAACGGAAATGAGCAATTAGATAATCTTCCTTTAGCAATGGCATATGTGCCTATGCAGAAATGGAAGGATATTTATGAGGCAGATGTAGGATTAGATAGAGGAACTATGTTTGCTGAACTAGATTTACCATTCTTAGGCGATAGGAGGGATGGGAAATGATAAATGAAAAACAAATGATGTTAAAGAAAATCCAAGCTGCAGATTTTGCACTTGTTGATATAAATTTATTTTTAGACACCCATCCGACCGATAAGGGCGCGTTAGAGTGTTTTGCAAAGTACCAAAAGATTTATGACAGCTTAGTTCGTGAATATGAGGAGAAGTTTGGTGCACTTATGGCAAAGAGAGTAGATACAAATAAAGGATGGACGTGGATAGATAATCCGTGGCCTTGGGAAATGGAGGCAAATAACTAATGTGGGATTATAGTAAAAAATTGCAGTACCCTGTAAAAATTGCCAGACCAGATCCTTCAATGGCAAAGATAATTATAACACAACTCGGTGGCCCCGACGGCGAATTAGGTGCTTCACTTAGGTATCTTTCTCAAAGGTATGCAATGCCGGTTAAAGAGGTTAAAGGCATATTAACAGATATAGGTACAGAGGAACTTGGGCACATGGAAATGATAAGTGCGATAGTTCATCAATTAACAAGAAACTTAACACCTGAGCAAATAAAGCAGAGTGGATTTAGTTCATATTTTGTAGACCATACAACTGGAATTTATCCAGTAGATGCAAATGGAGTACCATTTACAGCAGCAACATTTCAATCGACCGGTGATCCAATTGCAGACTTAAATGAAGATTTGGCTGCGGAACAAAAAGCTAGGTTGACATACGACAACATATTGCGACTTGCAGATGACCCTGATGTAAGAGACGCAATTAAGTTCTTAAGAGAGAGAGAAATTGTGCATTATCAGAGATTCGGCGAGAGCTTAAGAAGGGTAATTGATAAGTTGGATTCAAAGAACTTCTATGCAACAAATCCGGCTTTCGATAAGTAAAGAAGAAAATCACACC
>CAKSUD010000091.1 GCA_934500865.1 uncultured Clostridia bacterium
AAGGAGTTTTTTAAACTCCCTCATAATCTAAACGCCTCTATAAAAGTGACCTGACGTTGAGTCAGCCACACTAACCTTACCACCTCTCTTTAATGCGCCTAAAATTCTTCTTCTCTCATCGGTACTTTCGTCTAAGAAATATGCTCTAAAATAGTCAACATCTCCCTTTAGCTCGCCTATAACCTCAGGAGCAAATAGTACCTTTCCATTTAATAACGTAGTCCTACAAGCCTTTCTCTCGGTTATAATAGGAAATTTTTCTCCGGTTCTATCCTCTAAATAATATCTTCCACTTTGACATAAATTGCAATTTATATGTCCCTTAACCTCTGAACCAATTGGACAATGCTCACTAACCATAAGAGGAAGTCTTCCATAAACAGTAACCTCAGTTTCGAGCATTGTATTAACCTGCTTTATTTCTTCTAGATTAAGCTCAAAAGACAAGTTTATACCCCTTGCACCAAGCTCCTCCAATTTGCGTGCAGAATAAGAATTAAAAACATTAAGCGAAAAATCACAATAAATATTTTTAACATCCTTGCATAGCTCAAAATGTTCTAAATTACCAATAAGAACACTATTTATCTTAGACAAATCATACTTGTTTCCTCTAGTCACAGTACCTAAATAAGGAATTACTTCTTTATCCTTAAACATATTTATAATCTCTTCATTAAAATCATCAATCGGCACATAAATCCTGTCTGCCAGTTCAAGCCCATCTAAATTCCTAATATCATATAAATAAACAGACAATTTAGGTTGAACATTCTTGTAAGTAGCACCAATTCTCTCAAAATCGTCACGACAACTTCTACCTAAAATTTCACTTCTCTTTTTATATAGCTTATCTGCCAGCTCTCTTCTAAGTTCATTTAAAACAGACACAGGCACAAGCACATTGCCGTTAATCTTAGCCTCAAGATTTCTTAAACTAAACGGAGTATCCCCTAACTTACTAAGATTCACCATAGCCGACTCAAATGTAAGAGGTTTATTTATAGCCTCTTTAGTGACGTACTCGCTTTTAGTCATAAACCTATTTCCGTCATCATCAACAATACTTAATTCTACATTTTCATTAACTCCACAGTGAAGTTGCATATCAACCGGCACTTTTCTATGACACTTTCCATCCAATACCTTCCTTAGCGATAAATTCAAATTCTTATCTGAAATCTTATAAACACTATCTCCTTTACTCATAATGCCTGTAATATCACCGATGTACACAATCTCTCCACTCTCGGCACTTTTTACTTGCACTCTGTTCTTCTCAATATATGTAACAATATTTCCGGGTAAATTCTCATTAACTATCTCAACACCATCACCCATATTTAAGCTGTCATCTAACTTAACTCTAACCAGTTTTCTCTTCCTATCGTAATCAATAACCTTTCCAAGATATCTTCCCCAATGCTTAGGACGTTCACGGCAAATTAACTCACGACCTAATTTTCCATAATAATACCCCTTAGAAAATCCGCCACGATTAAACACCTGCTCAAGCTTTTTAATATCCTCCAGCTCAACCGCAAACTTATCTTCCTCCCCCTTTTCAATAAGTTCATAAGCCAAATCAATATACTTTCTGTAAATGCTTGTAACACACGCAACATACTCAGGCGACTTTAATCTTCCCTCAATTTTAAGCGAAGAAACTCCAGCCTTAATAAGTCTAATTAAATCATATATTCCACATAAATCCTTAGGACTCATACAATAATTCTTAACACATTTTTCGTCATCCTTATAAATCGTATATTGTAGTCTGCAAGGCTGTGCGCATTTCCCTCTGTTACCGCTTCTCTCCCCAACTAAACTGCTAAGACGACATTGACCGGAATAACATACGCACAAAGCTCCATGCACAAACACCTCAATTTCTGTATCTGTATTCTTGCATATATTCTCAATTTCATCTAAAGTCAACTCCCTAGATAAAACAACTCTCTCAAAATTCAAACTGCTTACAGCCTTTACCCCTTCTAAGCTATATATAGTTCCTTGGGTGCTAAAATGTATAACAATTTCAGGCATAACCTCTTTTAATAGCTTAATCACACCCAAATCCTGAACAATAAATGCATCAACCCCACTTTCATATGCATTTTTAGCAAACTTAATAACATCCTCAATTTCTCTATCATGAATTAGCGTATTCAATGTTAGATGCACCTTAACACCTCTAGCATGTGCATACGCTATAACCTCCCTTAATTCCTCATCAGAAAAATTGCTTGCAGAATTTCTTGCATTAAAAGAAGTACCACCGAGATAAACAGCATCAGCACCACTCTCAACCGCCGCTATAAATTGTTCATGTCCCCCAACAGGAGATAAAAGCTCTATCTTTTTCAATTGCCTCACCTTTTAAACTTCAGTATTCATAATTTCATTAAATAGCTTCCAAAGAATTTCAGTGGAAAAATTCTCAGTTCTGCTTATTCTATGCTGTGCCGCCAATTCATCAGTATAATCCTTTAGTTTATATGTTGTGTAATAATCGTCTGTATAATGTGTCACAAGTGGAATTAAGGAATAATCTTTAATCTCAACACTTCCATCTTCATTTCTCTCTAACGTTATATCCGCCATACCACCAAGCAAAGTCGAAATTTTTCTTTGGTTAGAAATAAAGTTACCCAAAGAATAATAAACAAGTCCGGTATTCCCATTCTCAGTCGTAACCATTTTATACGGTTCTAAAACATGTGGATGTGCGCAAATAACAATATCTGCGCCATTATCTATACACATATCAACATACTTTTTATGATACTTAGTAGGCTTATACACATACTCCGTACCTATATGCAAAATAGCAATCATAACATCACTATTCTCTTTAGCAGTCCTCACATTTTCCTTAAGTTCCTCATCATTTCCAAGCAAATCAATCATATATCCCTTATCTTTAGGCAATGTAAATCCATTTAATCCGTACGTATAATTAACAAAAGAAAGTTTAATGTTATTCTTCTCTAAATACGAAATCTTGCTTTCGTCCGGGCTACTGTGAATTCCCAAAACTTCTATTTCAGGATACTTTTCACGCCAAAACTCAAGAGTATCTGTTATTCCGCTAACTCCTTTATCTAACGTATGATTAGTCGCATGAGTAACAACATCAAATCCAGCCTTTACAACACTATCGCCAACCTGCATTGGACTTCCGAAAGCCGGATACGAACTATATCTTTTGGGGTCTTTAACAAAAATAGTTTCTTGATTAATAATAGCAACATCAGCCTTGCTAATGTCGTCCCTAACATTATCAAAAAGCATATCAAAATCATAGCCGTCCTCTGTCCTAGCCGCAAAATAAATAGTGTTGTGAATTAAATCATCGCCAACCATTTTTATATTAAGCCTGTCCGTTTTATCCTCAATAATTTCTTCACTCGGACTTGCCACAACTTCTTTATCAAAAAATCCGGACCATTTATAAGTAGCCACAGCAACAAGCACAATAACAAAAATACTAGCACATATTAAGATAATTCTCTTCTTATTCATACTCAGCACCTCATAACATCTCAATATCTATATCATCCAAATCCACAAAAATCTCAGCATCAGCCTTATCGTCACTCATTACCTCTTCTTTAACACCATTTACTATAAACTCATCTAAGTCAATCTTCATTCCGCCAAAAAATAATATTCCATCTTGTATTTTAGAAAAATCATCATATCCGGGAAGAGTCTTGCACATTTGAACCTTTTCTTCTAAACCTAAATCATTATTAACTCTATTTACTTTCGCAAAATAGGTAACCATAACATTTTTAATTATCCCAGAACGATATTTTATATATGATGCAAGCTTATCCTCGGGAATAGAAAAGCACTTTCCATGCCAAAAAATTTTTCTATGCATATCAAAATGATTAAAATAATCAAAAAAATACTGAGAAAATAACGCAATCAATTCCTGTGAATGTGTCGTCTTATCATTTGGCTCTAAGTCCTCAATTACAACATTCGGATTCGGTACAATAAAACTAATTTCATCAGAACCAAAAATAGCATAGCAATGATATTTTTCAGTAAAAAATCTCGCAGTCTTTTCTAAACAATCAAAAAAACTACCATCATACTCATCAAGCAAATTAATATCCTTGTTTTTAGTAATTTGCCTGCCGTCAAATCTAAACACCAACGGCATTTTGGTACTTATTCGCATATTGTATTTTTTCTGTAGCTGAAAAAAATAGCTATTCCACATACACATTTCTCCTTTAATTTTGCATGGAAC
>CAKSUD010000092.1 GCA_934500865.1 uncultured Clostridia bacterium
CCATAAAAGTTCTCCTTTAACTTACAAAAGAATCAAGAAAATTTTGAACAATATTCTTTTTAAATATCTATTTTGTTATTATCATTAAAAAATATTCTTGCAACTTTCCAATTGTGTCATTAGTTTTAAACATTCTTTTTATTTCAAACCCACATTTTTCATAGCATTTAATTGCAGGAGTATTTTCTTTTAGTGGACACATTACAAGTAATTCAGCATGATGCTTCTCAAATAGAAAATTACTTTAAAGATTTATTGTTTTGCTGCCTATACCTTTATTGTGCATGCTTAATTCACCAATGAATATATCTATCTCATAACAATTACTACAATTGATATTATAGAGCTTTTGATTTTCACTATTTATTAACTGATATTGTACTATTCCAATGGGATTTTTATTGTATTCAATCATATAAACTGGTATTGTTGCATCTTTTAATGTTCTTGGAAAATATTTTTCTTTTATTTCTTTATAATTTAATTTTCTTTGTTCAAAAGAAAAGTATATTTCCTCTTCTTGATACCATTTTTCTAACATTTTGTAGTCTCTTTCCATATCTCTTAGAGGTCTCAATTTTAAATTATTGTTAATCATTTTTTATTCTCCATATTTAACAGTTCTTTTATTTATATAATATCACTCTACTTAATTTAATACCATTATATTCTTAATCATTTTACCGTCTTTTTTCAAAATTTAGAGAATTAAATTTAGAAATGATATTTTAAACTTTCTTCATATTACTCTAAGCTCTAAAATATAAACTTAATATTTATTGTAAAAAATATATATTTTTATTTTAGCATTTTACAGTTAGATAATATATAAAAAAAGAGCTTTATTCAAGCACTTTTTATCAACTATTTTACCTTTGGTTTCTAATTATTACTATTCCGGAACCGCCTGCTACGGTACGGTAATGGCTACTATAAACAGCTCCTCCGCCTCCGCCTGTGTTAATTCCGCCTGTAGAACCACCATTTCCGCCGCCACCAGCGCCGCCAGAACCGCTTCCGCTTCGACCCCAACCTGCTCCACCGCCGGCATATAGTTGTCCATCACTTTCACCAAATTCACGAGTCGTCGTTCCTTGTCCTTTTCTTCCAACTGTGCAAGTATTACCACCTTTTGTAGGACCTCCTGCGCCACCATCAGAACCACCTGCTCCTCCATACGCAGTTCCTTCACTAGCTGAATTTCCACAACCACCCCCAGAACCGGTACCACCACTTGGATTACCTCCTAGTGCTGTAAAATCAAAAGCGCTTGAAGATCCGCCACTACTTGCTTTGTAATATCCATCACTATTTGATGTTCCTGTACCACCTGCTCCTATTACAACATTATATATTCCTGTTGAAATTGAAGTTGATTTTGTTACTGTTTGACCACCTGAGCCACCTGTTATAAAATCACTTGATGAACCTCCACCTACTAAGAACACATCTATATTTGCACTTTCATAGGTTGTTAATGTTCCACTTGTTAGAAATTTTAATTTCCAATTTCCATTTCCTTCATCTATTAAAATACTCCTTCCGGTATAGTCATAATCAAATGCCTGTTTTCCACGACTATTACGAATTATTACTATTCCAGAGCCACCAGCTACAGTGCGGTAGTAATTACTATAAACAGCTCCTCCGCCTCCACCTGTATTAGGTTCTCCTCTAGAACCGCTATTTCCGCCGCCGCCTTTACCGCCAGAACCGCTTCCGCTTCGACCCCAACCTGCTCCACCGCCGGCATATAATTTCCCGTCTGGTTCACCAAACTCACGTGTTGTATATCCTTGACCCCTTCTTCCAATAGTACAAGTATTACCACCAGTTGTAGGTCCTCCTGCATTTCCGTCGGAGCCGCCAGCGCCTCCATACGCAGTTCCTTCACTAGCTGAATTTCCACAACCACCACCTGATCCTGTACCACCACCAAGACTTCCGCCTTCAGCAGTTATACCAAATGCTGTTGTATTCTCTCCACTACGTGAACTATAATAACCATCACTATTTTTAACTTCTGCACCACCATTACCTATCACAATTTCATAAGTTCCTGCCGCTATGTTTCTTGTCTTGGTTAATGTTTGACCACCTGTTCCACCTGTTATAAAATCACTTGATGATCCTCCACCAACTAAAAATATATCGAGTTCCAATGAATCATTTAAAGTAAGTGTACCACTTGTTAAAAATTTGATTTTCCAACCTTCCCTCTTATCATAAACTACTTCGCTTTCACCAGTATATGTATATGAAGGAAGCACTACCAATGAAGTTATCATGTATGGAATATTTTTATTAGTTAATCCGTTATTGATAATTCCATTACTACAGCTTATCGAATATACCCACAAATACCTTGTTTCATCTATCCCACTTTCTGTGAAACTAACTCCAGGTACATAATCCTTCCATACACCACCAACGAGCGATGTACTACTTGTTGAAATATAATATTTATATATATTTTCAGAAGACAATTGAGTATCAGTATTATTTACTATATCAATTGTTATATCTGCTACATCTTCGTTTACGTTATAATTAGCATCTATACTTAGAGTTTTTAATAGTGTAATTTTAGCATAACCATTTTCAGATTTTGCACATTCTTCTGTTGGTGTGTCTGATACACAGCTAGATGTACCATTTGACAATGTATTAGTAGATGCATCATCAGATGTATTGCAATTGTAACAATACATATGCTTTTTATCATTTTCATAAGATAATAAAATTTCATTTCCAATATATCCGGAACCTCCAGCAGCTCCAGACATTGTAGAGTTTTTACCTCCATAGTAGCCACCTCCGCCTCCAGGTAATGTTTGATTTCCTGAAGCGGTTGAACTTACACCTTTACCGAAGGCAGCTCCAGACGTTTGGGTTCCAGGTGTTGTTGATGTATTTCCTACACTTGTTCTATAACCTGATACACCACTCATTCCACCTCCAGAACCTCCCATTCCCTTATATCCAGCAGATTTATAATTATAATAAGAAGCTCCGCCTCCACCGCCTGCAACTATAAGTACATCATTTTTATTATCTTCCAATGTGTATAGTTCACCTGTTCTTTTTGCGAGATGCGTTGCACCACCGCCGCCTGATACATAACCATACTGATCAGATGAAACACCGTTTCCGCCGCCATTATATCCACCATTACAATATGCTGATGTACCATTTTTTGATGAAACGCAATTTGAAATTCCTTTTCCTCCAACATTTACATATATTATTTCATCTTTTGTAGCTTTGTATATACCAGTTGCATATCCACCATACCCGCCAATAACTCCAGATACTGTTCCACCAGTTGTACCACCAGTTGCATTTCCACCTGCTCCTCCCCATACTTCTAACTTATAGTATCCAGTTATTGGTACAGTGAAAGTTTCTTCAGTGCCTACATAATCAAAATTTTGTACTTCGTTATACATACTAATGGATAACTTTGCAAAATATTCACCATTTGCTTTACCATCACTTACATTCCCTGCATTATCGCTTATTGCATACACAAGCAAATAATAAACTCCACTATTTGCTACACTTTCAGTAAAATCAGTTTCACTTATATATTCCTTCCAAGTGCATTCTGCTACATCAGTACTGCTATTCGATAAACAGTATTTATATATATTGCTATCAGATAGACCACTTCCACCTTCTTCATCTGTTGCCGTTATCCTAAAAGTTGCTGTTAAGTCAGATTTAGTAATAATGTTTACCTCCAAGACTGGTGGGGTAATATCAAATATTTCAAACTCATAATTTATTGTACAAACATTATTGGTATTACTAGTGTCTAACGCAGCATTGTTTTTATAATTTGTTGTAATCGTGAAGTTTGTTTTTCCAGTTTCAATGATTGAGTTTTCTACTAAACTTGATGTACACTCGATATTATCGTTAGTACTCGTTACATTGAGGCTTGTAACCTTATATCTTATTCCTGTTGTATTGCTTATTTCTCCAGCATAAATCACTTCAGAATCTAATTTTGGAAGTGTAGTAAATAATTTAACGCCTTTTTTGGAATACTCTGGATTATAAGTTTCATATCCATCATTTTGCGAACTATCTATTTTGATTTTCGTTATTCTAACATTCTCTTTTACACGTAAAAAGGCTTCTCCGGAGATGCTTAAATTTTTATTAAGCGCGGAGTAGCCTATTGAAATTAGTATTGTAAGTATCAT
>CAKSUD010000093.1 GCA_934500865.1 uncultured Clostridia bacterium
GCCAAGCCCAAAGAATGTTGTACAGAAACTTTTATAGTAATAGGCTTATTCGACAACGAAATAGAAAGTCACAATTGTTGGAAATACATTAAAACGAAACTATTTAGGGCATTAGTTGGTATTAGAAAACAAGATCAAGGCGCATCAAAAGCCGTATATCATTACGTCCCTCTCCAAGACTTCACAGACAAGTCTGACATCGATTGGTCAAAGTCAGTTGCCGAAATCGACAAGCAACTCTATGCAAAATACAACCTCGACGAAACCGAAAAAGCCTTTATCGAATCGATGATCAAACCTATGGAGTAAAATATGGCGGAAGATCAATATGTTTTGTGGAGAAAAAAAGAGAACATTAGACCCATAGAAATTCCCAATAAAAGCAAGATTTATCTTGATCTGCTAAATATTGAACATAGTTGGACCGGGCGAATTGATGCAAATATAGGAAATACTTTCATTATGGAGTCTGTACAACTATTGATAAACTCCATTGAATTATTTGAAATGGGATATTTTGATTGTGCATATTTCTCACTACGTTCTGCTGTAGATATTTCTACAACAATGGTTTTCTTATGCGATATTGAAGACGAAGCAAGAGAAAAATATCTTAATGATTGGAAAGCAGTTGAAGATTTTCCTTTAAGATATCAAATGATTAGAAAACTATCAAAAGATGGTAGTATTTTTGTAGATATGACTACCAACATGCCTTCGTTTTTCAAACATGCCGAAGAAATTAGTCAAACATTGAACAAATTTGTCCATAAACAGGGCTTACATAATTTCTATATTTCAAGAAATCATCCTATATCTCAGGCAAAATCGCAAGACACCTTCATAAAGAACTTTATCTACTTCCTGACAAACGTCATAGGTATTGTGGCTGTAATGCGTTTAGCAATAGATCCATTCCCAATATTACTTATGGATGAAGAAATTTTATACAGGTATTCTAATTCGATGACAGATCCCTATTCTGAAAATTTTGTTCAAGAATATATTGGCTTAGAATATATAGAAGATTACAAGAAAACAAATTTTTATGTTTCTACAAGAAGCTCATTTGAAAATGGAGAAACGAAAAATCAAGCAGTTTTTAATATCGTCAAATATCATTATGTTGATACCTCAAAATATGATGATATTTCAAGCCAATTTCATTTAATGTCATTGAACGATATTATAGCAACCATTATCTCATGTTCGTGTGAAAAGATAGTAAAGGTGTACGCTGAAGGTGGACTTTTGATGTACTTTACCGACCGTAATACAAATAGAACAAAAATGTCATGGTCGGGACTACAATTTAGTGATTTTAGCAAGTCAAAGCAAAAGCACAATCAGAAATTTGATGAAGTATATATTTCTGTATTCTCCGTTGGATCCAAGGATTACTATGCGGAACATAACGAAGAGTTGGAAGATTCAGAGATTGCCGTCATCGAATCGATGATCAAATCCATGAAGTAATGATAAACAAACAGAAAGAACTGCAATAGTTGTTGAAAGATAAATGAGGAGGGGAAACAAGTGACACAAGAGGAATTAAATAAAATAATTGAACAAGATCCGTACTTGAAAGAAAGACAAAATCCATCAGAACGTGATATAAAGTTTTTTCTTAGAGAAGTCGATTGTCATTGTCCACTGTGTGGGAAAGAAATCTTTTATAGGGAGCAAAAGAAGAATAATAAACTCTTTCAAATTGCCCATATTTATCCTAATAGACCGACTATTGCCCAATACGAAGTATTAAATGGTGTAGAACGGCTTGGCACTGATTCTGAATCTTTTGAGAATAAGATTGCTTTATGTTTGGATTGCCATTCTACTCAGGATTATCATACTTCGTTAGATGATTATAATCGGCTATTAGGAATCAAGAAAAAATTGCTAGAAAAGTCTGCAATTAACAATGCAATTAGATCATTGGATCTTGAAAGTAATATTTCGATAGTAATTTCAAAGTTGGCAACTGTTTCGGAAAGAGAATTAGCATCATTAAACTATAATCCAGTATATTTAGCCAATAAATTTGAGAATAATGAATCACTAATTAAGACGAAAATTGAGAGTTATGTGCATACATATTTCCCTTATGTTAGAGACTGCTTGAGAGAAATTGATGGCAAAAATGGATTTAACCAGCAAGTACTCGCAGGTCAAATCAGGAATTGCTATTTGAAGATGAAAGACAACTGCGCTAATAAAAACATTGTCTTTGCGCAAATGACTGATTGGTTAAATAATAAGACACAAACAATTTCAAAAGAAGCATGTGAAGTTATAGTCGCATTTTTTGTGCAAAGTTGTGAGGTGTTCGATGAAATTACCGAATAAAATAACATCCTATAAAGAAAGTATAATTGGCAAGTTGTATCCGATATTAAATATATTGGTGTCACAGGATATAAATGTTTATACACTATATGAAGAAACCAAAAACTATTTTATAACGACAGCCGAATTTGTTGAAACTTTAGATTGTTTATTTGCATTGGGAGCAATAGCACTATTGAAAAAAAATAATACGGAGGTGTTACATTATGCTTTGTGAGATTTGTTGCAAGAAGTTCCATCAAGAGAGAATTGAGTTTTCTTCTGGGCTAAATGTGATATTAGGTACAAACGCTGGAGATAATTCCATTGGCAAATCCACTTTTATGCTTATAATCGATTATGTATTCGGAGGAAATACATATTCCGATGCTGTTGACATTTTAAAAAACGTTGGTGAGCATGATATATGTTTTAAATTTAAATTTGCTAATGGCGAGTTTAATTTTGCGCGTTCTATCATGGAAAGAAATACGGTTTGGAAGTGTGACCAAGAATATAACAAAAAAGAAGCCATTCAGCTTGATGAATATTGTAAGTGGCTATCAAAAATGTATGACACGGAAATGTATGATTTATCATTTAGAAATGCCGTAGGAAGGTATATTCGCGTTTATGGAAAGGAAAACTGCAATGAAAAACGTCCGCTTCAATATTTCCATAAAGAAAATGATAAAGAATCTATATTGGTATTGCTAAAACTGTTTGGGAGATATAAAACAATAGAGAAAGTTGCTTTACGTGCAGATTCTTCAAAAAAAGCATATGAAACATTTACAAAAGCTCAAAAACTAAATTATATTGCAAGAATAGGAAAACGGGAATATAGAAACAACGAAAAAGAGATAGAGCGATTAAGCCAGGAAATAGAAAATTTATCAAAAGAATTGGATTCCGGACTGTTGGATATTAATTCCGCCAGTTCAGATGAGGCCATCACTATTAAAAATCAGTTGACTCAGATTAAACGTTTGCGTAGCAGTATAATAGGCAAGCTTGCAACGATTAAGGAGAATGAAACCTATGAGTTTTCATCGATAACCGAGTCGACTCATGAGTTGCAAGAGTTCTTCCCAAATGTAAATATAAAACATATTGATGAGATTGAAAACTTTCATAAAAAGATAGCCTTGGTTTTTAAAAACGAATTACATGAGGAAAGGCGAAATCTTGAACGGCAAATCAAAGACTATAATGTCACGATTGAAGATTTGGAGACAAGATTAAAAGGCTTGATTGGTAATCCGAACTTATCAAAAATTATACTGCAGAAACACTCTAATTTGTTAAAAAACATCGAGAGATTAAAACAGGAAAATGAAGCATTTTGTAAAGCTGAAGAGCTTCTTTCTATAAAAAAGGCTGACGAGGAAAGTTTGTTAAAAGTAAAACTGGAACAGCTTGGTATAATAGAAAAGAATATCAATGCTGAAATGGACTTGATTAATAAAAAATTGTATATTGAACATTATAATGCGCCAATTATTCATTTTACTGAATCAAACTATATTTTTACTACTCCTAATGATACAGGAACGGGAGTTGCCTATAAAGGTTTAGTTGTTTTTGATTTAGCAATCGCACATCTTACAAAACTTCCAATCCTAGTACACGATTCTGTTTTATTAAAACAAATTTCCGATGAAGCTGTTGGAAATATCATCAAACAATATATTAGTTGTAACAAACAAGTTTTTGTAGCATTAGATAAACAGGATTCTTATAGCAAAGAAACATCTGATCTACTCGACCAGTATGCCAAAATCAAACTATACCCTAACGGCGGGGAATTGTTCGGTTATTCTTGGGGAAAGAAACCCGAAGATAAGTAATATTAAGT
>CAKSUD010000094.1 GCA_934500865.1 uncultured Clostridia bacterium
GGATATGGTTGTAATACTTCTATTATTACGTCCTTGCTTAAAACCTTACCTTTATTATCTGTTGCTATAACCTTTATATTATAGTTTCCTTGTAATAAGGCATTTGAACCTGTTTTTATTGTCATCCCATCTATAACAAAAGATGAAGCGTTTGTTCCACCTAAAGATAAAGTATAAGGTTGTGTTCCACCTGTTGCAGCTACAGTTGCTATTAATCCACTTGGTTGAGTTGAAGCTTCACCCTGTCTAATATCTTTTGTCATAGTTAAATTTATGCCTGTTATAGCAGGACTATCTACCATTATATTTAGTGTTGTAGTCGCCTTGTTTCCATCTTTGTCTGTTGCTCCTATCATGAGCTTATATATTCTAGCTTCATCTAAGTCTGCTTTTGGAGTTATTGTTACTTCATCTTCACTGTTTATATCAAATAAAGAATTATCTGTTCCACCATTTACAAAATCATAAGTATAAGGTGTTTCTCCCCCACTTGCTGTTATTTTTGCTACTACAGTATCAGCACTAACTGGCGCTACTAAGTTAGATGTTATTTCTGCTGTAAGATTTATTTTTTGCTCTCCATTTCCTTTTTGTTCTTTAGCTCTTACCACCATTGTATTTGCAAATTGAGAACCAAATGCTCCACCTAATCTAAAGAATTTCAAAGCTTCAATTTTTAAATAAGTTCTGCTATTTACTCCATATAAATCATCAGCATACATTAATCTGCTACTACCTTCTTCAGGATATAACACACCACCAACTTTTATTTCACTTTCAGCAATTATACTGTCATATGAAAGTTCATACTTTGTTTCTGGAAGCAAACTAATTGCAGTTACTACTTCACCTTCCGTAAAATAATACTGCGAATAATCAGGCTGCCCATCTGGTCTTCTACCATCAGGCAATTGCTCAAATTCATTATTTATAAGAATAGAAGGAATTTGCTTTGTTGTATCAGATATTTCTTCAGGAATAAATGTATCATAATTTTGACTTCCTAATTCTGTATCTACTTTTTCACCTACATATATTTGCCCAGCGTTTAAGACCATTCCTTCTTGAACTCTGAACTTTACTTGCATATATCCAGGTAATTCTGTTATCGGTCTACATATATAATATTCCATTTGTTCCTCCTTTCTTATTAATACTTATATAATAATCTACAATAATCTAAACAACACCATCCACTTGGTGTTCTCGCCCAATTTCCTCTTATTTCATATGTGTCGAATACTGTTCCGTTTTTATATACTCTTTTTACGTCACAACCTGTTCCAACACCTTTTCTTACGTTCAATCCACTAGAGACTACCTTGTATCTTCCTAGTTTATAACCAGATGACACAAGAACTGAAATTGGTTTTGATACATTAGCACTAGAACCGCCAATATATACACTTGTTGAAACATATCCAATTCTACCCGTTTGAATTACTTGTATTTTATCTATGTTAGAACTTACGTTTCCTAGTATTTTTACACTTGTGTTTGCCTTATAATCATATTGTATTCCTGTTAAATTAGAATTAGAATAAATTTTAGTTGCACCAGCAAATTTTTTAGTTTGCCCAACTGTACTAACTATTGATACAGGTTCAGAATATGTTAAATAAAAACTTGCTACCCAACCTTGGTCTATACGAGCCCAACCATTGCTTTCTTCATATACTGTTGCTTTAGTCCCTTTTGCAAGACTTCCTACAATATTTCCATTAGCACTATCTCTAACATTTAAAGGTAAACTTGAAGTATTTACCCAAGCACTTCTGTTTTGTGTACTTTGACTTGGAGTTTCTATTTCTTTTGCTCCTTCACTTACTTTAAAAGCATAAAATCTTTGTGCATTTGAATAAGCCTTAAAAGTATTTATTTCTACCCAAGCACTTGTTCCTTCTAATCTAACCTTACCCTGTCTGCCATAAGCATTAAACTTTCCAGCATATAAATAAGGGTCGTATATTTCTATTTCTGTATTATTAGCACCAACCGCCAATATAAAATGACCATCAGTAGTCCATAATCCTTTTGCACAAGCGATTACAACAAACCAACCATCCTTACAAGCTTGGTGTGCTTCAAAAGAAGAATGTAATATTTTCATTTCTATGTCCCATCTTTTTGAAATATATGAAAATAAACCATCTGAAGTCCCACCAGGAACTCTATATCCATTTTCTCTTGAAATATCGCACATTTGAGCTGGATTAATATATTCTCTGCAACTTGAAACTATCATAGCCCCACAAGTTGTTCCACATCCAGAAGTTCCGCAAGTCTTGCTTTCGTAACCACCTGAAGCTGGATATGGGTGATTTTTCCAGCGTGAATCCAATTGGTTATAATAAATTTTCTGCATTATTTTCCACCTTCTGTCTCTATTTCTATACTTTCATATTCTCTATCGTCAGGATTTTCTAATTCTGGTATTTCTGTGCTACCTATTATTATATCTTCTTCCATAATCTACTCCCCTTTATAATCTAAAGCTATTTTTATTTCATCAAATATCTTTTGTATAAAAGCTTCTACCATGCTTCTTGTTATTAAAAATCTAAAAGGAGCAGGTATAAAGCCTAAAACGCCATCGATTACAAATGCCATTTTTTCTTTATTCTCACCTTGTCTGAAAACTTTTTCAGCCTCTGTAATCATCTCTATTGCAAAATTTCTTATTCCTTTTGTTTTTATTTTATAAACAACTAATGCAACTACTAAAACTATTGCTACACATATAGCAAAAATTATCTGTGGTGTCATAGTTATCGCCTCCTTATTAAATAGATTTTTCTATTGTAAAATTAGCGGAGAAAGTTTGCCATACAAAAGAAATTTCCTCATCTTCGCTCTTTTTAACAACTTTTATCATTACTTGTAATATCCCGGGAATTTCAGTATCTTCTTTGCTTAATTCCCATTTTATTTTAATATAATTATCTTGTTCTTCTATGTTTTCTATTATATGTTCAAATGTTTGATTGTCTGCTCTCTTTACTACAACAGAAATAATACCACCAGTTATATTATCACCATAAGCAGTTACTTTTGGTAATAAAAAATATCTGTATGAAGAGTTTATATCCCCTTGAATTGCTAAAACAGATTGACCAGAAGGTATAACTATATCTCTACAAATTACTTGAATATCTTTCGGTTCACAACCTAAATTACACGCACTACTTTCTCCACTATTAACTAAAGGAGCAGTGTTACTATTACAATTCACGTCTATCACCTCCATCAATTGCTGTCAAAGCTTGAATTTTAGGGAAATTCTTCCCTACAGAATCTGTTATTTTTTTTATATCAAAATCTTCTTTATCTAAAAATTCTATACACATAAACCCAATTATATTTCCGTAGTTATCTTTTAAAGCCATTCCGTATTTTGAATTAATATGTCTAGTCACAAGATATTGATACATTGTAATATCCTCATCTTTTATCTGTTCAGCATCTTCAATTATGCAAATGCTTTTCTCTTCTAATTCATGACACCAATATGCAAGCAAAGACCTAAATACATCTTTAAAATCTCCTATCATTGGAGCTACTCCAACATTTACAACTTCATTTGTCATACTCATTTTTAGGAAAGATTTGCCCATCATATCTTTATTTCCATAATGATATTTTACTAAACATACTCTTGACGCATTTGTTTCTTTTAGCATTACATTCATTATATCATTAATCTGCTTATCTATATACGCCAAACTTTTACTTTCCTCAGGAGTTAAATGTTTTTTTGCTATTGCTTGAACGATATCTTTAATCATCTGATTATAATTCTCTGCTGTTGTTTCGTTAATCTCTTTTAACTCTTTTCTGTCTTCATCTTTTTCTTTATCCATTTTATTTTTTGCTTTTACATACAAAATCATAATTACAATTACTGCAAGACCGTCAAACAATAACTTTGCTAGTCCCACTAATGTCTCTAATGTTATTACCACCCATTTCACCCCTTTGCTAAAAAAATAGCGGAAATCAGTAAAAACCAATTTCCGCCAATTATTATTTCTTTTTGACTGCACAATTCATATACGCACTTGTATGAATAACCTTGAGTAATTCTGAGCAGTATCGAGAATAAGCACATAAATTATTAG
>CAKSUD010000095.1 GCA_934500865.1 uncultured Clostridia bacterium
CAATATACCCGTCAGCCTTGCTAACTTTTGTTATTTGACCCGTTATAGTTTTTCCTGATGAAGAACTACTGCTAGAAGAGTCAAGTTTGGATTTAGAAGTAGCAACGGCTAATGTTTTAATATAATCACTCTTATCTAAAGTAAGTTTTACATAGTTACCTTTTTTATAGAGGTAAGAAGTAGTGGTAATATCTTTATATTTCTTAGATGAACCATTATATTTAAAGTCTGTTTCGTCATCGAATGTGTAATCTTCATCGCCTTCACTATATTTATCCAAATATTCATCCATAATGATGTATTCATCACCATCATCATCTTCAAACACAAGATAGCCTTTAGTTTTGTTTACTTCTGTTATTTCACCAATAATAGTTTCTGTTGTAGTAACGCTAAATGTTTTTATAAGAGTTCCATCTTCAATGGTAGCCTCAACATTTTTACCCTTTAGAAGAGTTTTAGAATAAGTAGAAGTCTTACCATCTAATGTAAACTTAGTATTTTCATCATAAGTATATGTGTAATCTTTAGAACCTTTTTTTATTGTAACGGTTTTCTTAGATGTGTTAAATGTACTAATAGTGCCGGAAACAGTAGTTGTTTCAACATTAGCACCACTAGAGATATTCATTATTGTGATATATTCTCCGTTTGATAATGTAACAGATACTTTAGCGTTCTTTGCCATAGCTGAGGCTGTTTTTTGAGTAGAATTTACATAGAATTCTGTTTTTGTATCATAACTGTATTCTTCTGTATTTCCATTACCGTCTTTTATCCAAACACTTTTTAATGAAGTATCAATTTTAGTAATTGTACCATTTACAAAAGATGTAGCCGCCGGAGTTGATGGAGTGGTTGTATTAGAAGGTTTAATATCAACTAATTTATAAATCCTTTGGAAAACAGAAGCGGCTTGAGCTCTTGTTAAAATCATCTTTGGAGCAAAGTTTTCACTATCAATTCCGTTCATATATCCTTGTGAATGAACATAATAAACATATGGTTTCATTTTTGCTGAAATTTCAGAAGCATCGCTGAAATTTAAAATTATTAAAGATTTGCTTGTAGCTTCTTTATCTTTTCCAAGAACTTTTGTAACAAGCATAGCCATTTCTTCACGACTTAATCCCTTATTAACAACATCGTCGCCAATAAGAGAATCAAGGTCACTTTCATTTAAAACTCCTGTTCCAAGTAAGTATGCAACATCTGTTTTATATTGAGTAGAGTATTTTGATAATGTTGATGAATATGTACTAGCATACTTTGAAGCAGCAGTGGCATTGTCGTTTAATCCTGCGATTCTTGCAAGAAGCAATAAACTGTGTATTTTTGAAAGTTCTGCATTTGGTCTAAAAGTACCATCGGTATAACCGGAAATTATTCCTTGTTTGACCATTTCTTCTACAGCACCCTTTGCCCAGTGTCCTTCAGGCAAGTCACTAAATGTCGTTTGTGCGAAAGAAGATGTAGTTAATACGATAACTACCATAAGAAGTAAAAAAATCTTTTTCATAAGTATCATCCTCCGTTTATTTTTGTGGCTTTATCCACAATTTGAATTATATAATAAAATATTAAAAAATGATAGTCTTTTTAATATTTTTTTTAAAAAGTGTTAAGTCTCGAAAAAAAATGACGATACCTAGGGTAGAAAAAGTGATATTCAAAAGATAAGTGGAGGTTAGAATTATGAGAAGCAAAGGGAATGTTTTTATAAATGCTGATGACTTATACCAAGGAAAAACAGCTAAGATTGTATATAATGGGTCTTTATCAAAGAGTGCCGGAGCAGATGTTTATATTCATTTAGGTTTTGGAATGATGTGGGATAACTTAACTGAAATAAAGATGACTAAAACTAACGAAGGGTTTGTAGCTGAAGTTCCAATGGCGAAAGCTGATTCAATTAATTTCTGCTTTAGAGACGGAAGTAATAATTGGGATAACAATGCATGTAAGAATTATTCTTATGCAATTTCTAAGCCTAAGATGATAAAAGCAACAGCTGAAACTATTATTTCGCCTGTTACAAATAAAGTAGAAGCTAAGATGAGTGAAATCTCAAAAATAATTGAGAATGCAACTCCTGCTATTCCAAATGAATTAAGCTTAGTTCCTTCTAAGAACATAACAGAAGCTTATATTCAAAGAAAGAAAAACAAGTTAATGTTTTATAGATTATTTAATTTCATTCCTAGAGAACTTACAGGAAACGGAAAGAAAAATAAGGGAATTTTCTCTGGATTATGGAAATAATGAATGAGCTTTGACAAGTGACCTTAGAGTCACTTGTTTTTCTTTTTTAAATAAAAATTAAAAAAATATACAATTATACTTGACGTAATGCATATACCGTAATATAATACAGACAGATGACAATATATGAGATGGAGACTGTTTTAGTTGAAAGGAAGTTTTGGGAAATGAGCGAGAGCTCGAGAAGGCAAGGAGGTTATTATGAGTTGCCAGTATTTCGCAAAAAAAGGTCTTCTTAATTATTGTACGGCCAAGGAGGGCTACATTCTTTTCTCTTGTGATTCTGACGATGAAACCTGCGTGTATTACAGACATGCTGACCCTGAATGCACCTGCCCTTTTTGGAGAAAAAGTGACTATTGCTCTGCTAAGGGCGGATATGTAAGCTGTGGCGCAAGCACGGATTACACTCGTTGCTCGTATTATAACAGAGCAGGCAAAGATGAAGCAGAGGAAGATGACAGACTTAGAGAAGCAGAAAAGAACCGTAGAGAAGCGGAAGAGCGCGAACAGAAACGTGAAGAGGAAGAAGAACGCGAACGGGAACGCGAAGAAGAGGAAGAGCGCGAACGGGAACGTGAAGAAGAGGAAGAGCGCGAACGGGAACGCGAAGAAGAGGAAGAGCGCGAACGGGAGCGCGAAGAAGAGGAAGAACGCGAACGGGAACGTGAAGAGGAAGAAGAACGCGAACGGGAACGTGAAGAGGAAGAAGAACGTGAACGGGAACGCGAAGAGGAAGAAGAACGCGAACGGGAACGTGAAGAGGAAGAAGATTGGTAAGTAATAGAGGTGGGCGTAAGCCCACCTTTATTTTTGTACAGATATATTTTTTTATTTTTAGCATAAACCTATATTGAATTTGAAAATAGGAGGGCAAAAAATGAAAAAAATATTATTTACTGGCTCGGGTGTTGCACTTGTTACACCATTTATTAATAATGGAATTAATTTTGAAGTTTTGGAGGAATTAATTGAGTTTCATATTGAGAATGAAACAGATGCAATTATTGTATGTGGAACTACCGGAGAACCATCGACGATGAATGAAGATGAATGGAGAGAAGTTGCGGAGTTTACAGTCAAAATTTCTAATGGGCGCATCCCTGTAATTGTAGGAACAGGGGCAAACGATACCAAAGTGGCAGTAAAAAGGACAAAAATGGCGTTGGATTTAAAAGCAGATGGTGCGTTAGTAGTTACACCGTATTACAATAAGACAACTCAAAGAGGAATAATAGAGCATTATAAGCTTATTAATGAAATTGGCATTCCAATTATAGTATATAATGTGCCATCAAGAACAGGACTTAACATTAATTCTAAAACTGCATATGAACTTTCTAAGTTGAAAAATATCATTGGAATAAAAGAAGCAAGCGGGAACTTCTCACAAATTGCAGAAATAGCATCATTATGCGGAGATGAGTTACATATTTATTCTGGAAATGATGACCAAGTATTACCTATCTTGGCTTTGGGAGGGAAAGGAGTTATATCCGTTTCGGCAAATGTTATCCCAAATGACACACATAATATGGTAAAGAGTTTCCTAAATGGTGAGATTGAAAAAAGCAGAGAATTACAATTAAAGGCAATAGAGTTAATCAATACGTTATTTTTTGAAGTAAATCCTATACCGGTTAAGGAGGCGGTTCGTCAAATAGGATTTGATGTGGGAAAATGTAGGTTGCCACTTGTTGATGTAGATGAAATTGGACAATTAAAAATATCTAAAGCTTTAGAAAATTATTATGGCTAGATATGAA
>CAKSUD010000096.1 GCA_934500865.1 uncultured Clostridia bacterium
GAACCAACGACAGAACCAAATAATGAGGAAGGTAAAACAGAACCAACGACAGAACCAAGTAACGAAGAAAGCAAAACAGAACCAAGTAACAAAGAAACGTTAACTGAGATAAAGGAAGACGAGACAAGTATAGATAGTCAACAGGGAAATAATACTATACCTAGGGCTCCTATATTAAGGGCTCCACAGCAGGAACAAACGGAGCCTAAAATAGAAGTTAGTGGAGTTAAAGTTTTAAGAAATAATGAAGAAATTAAAAACGGTTATGCAAAGTCTCAAGATACAATAGTTCTAGAATATACTGCAATAGATTGTTCGGAAGCTCTAAAGGTCACTTTTAATGGAAAAGAATACGTTTTAAAAGATTTGACCGAGGATACCGAAATTATACTTAAAAGTTTGGGTGAAAATAAATATAGTATATCTAAAGTGTTAAAAGATGAGGATACAGCAGGCCCTATCGAATTTAAATTTGAAGATGGAAATATGCAATGGAATGTAGATACTAAAATAACTTATGATAATTCATTGCCGACATTTGTATTTAATATTGAATATGGAAATTTAGCTACGGGTGTGGCTACAATTAATGGTACACCAAAGGATAATAACAACATTGCAGATGTAAGTATATATATAAATGGTGCATGGGAATCAATTAATGGAGTTAAAAATGGCGAAACATTTAAGTATGCAATAGCGGAAAAAGGAACATATAAGTTTAGGATTACGGACGTTGCCGGCAATAATATAGAAAAGGATGTCATAGTTGAAAATGGTAACGAGGGTATGATTGTTAAAAAGTTACCGAATAAGACGACATATCTGAAAAATGAAGAGATTTCACTAGAGGGTGGATATTTGAAAATTACCAATACTTTTGGTGAAACGGTAACAACTGATCCAAATACTGTTTTGGTTTGCTTTTGTGATGAAGGATGCGATTGTGCAGTAGACGGAGTTTGTGACACAAATAATGGATGTAAAAATTCGGATTATGTAATTCCTATGACTTTAGCGACAATTGTTTCTATTGAGGAAGTAAGTACAGAGGGAATAGACACTACTAAAAAGGTTACTTTAGCGTATGACGTGTATAAGCCTACATTTGAAATTATTATAAAGGACATCAATAAATATAATATAACAATGGATCCAAGTTCCGGAAAATTGTTTGAAGATGATGAGATAACAATTAATGTAGAAATAACCAAGGCAACAGAAGATGTAGCAGATATAACAGAGAAATATTATACTTGGTCTACATTGCCGGATAATACAGGAAGTGAAGTGTATACAGCATCTTTTATTGGAACTGTTCAAGATGGAAGTGACAATGCTGGAACTGCAATAGATGGTGTATTTACGTATTCTAATATTTTAGATGATAGTGGAAACAACGTGGACTCAGGTATACATTGGGAATATAAAGATGAGATGTATAGGTCCGGTAATATCAGTTATGGTAAAGATGCAATAACTTCACAAAAGAGAATAACTATAGATAGTGGAGATACAGACGGAATTATAGCGTTTGAGTATATGACAAATTCTCCTTCTGGTGACGTTTTAATAGTTTCTGTAAATGGAGAAGAAGTTTTAAGACGTGATGGTAAGTATTCTTGGCAGAGTTTTTCAAAGAAATTTAATGCTAATGCAGATGGCAAATATGTTATAGATTTATGCTTCTCTAGAAGTGGTGTTACTTCTGGTGGTAGTAACAACTATGTAGCAATAAGAAATCTTACTTTTACCGGAGAAAAGCAATGGAAAGAGTTACAAAGCAATACCGTTAAGTTACTTGGTACTGACGTAGTTGGTAAAAACAACTATTTGTATATCAAGGCAGTAAATGCTGATGGTGAAAGTATTATTGAATATTCAGGTAATTTCGAATATCAATCAGTTCTTAGAAGGATATTTATAGAAACTGTTCCTAATAATACTGTTTATTATGTTCAAAAAGATGAAACAGATTCTAATAAGTATCTAAAGAGTACATCTTCTATTGTGACTGGTGGAGGAATAACTTTAGAGTATGACAAAGGAAGTTCAAAAATCCCTATGTCAATTGCTGATAATTCTGGTAATGAAGTTCTTAATAGTAATGTTACAGTTGCTGCTCGTCCATTAAAAGATTTGGGTGACGGAGCGTTAAAGTCGACGGATTGGTATAATAACATAGATTTAAGATATCCTGGAGTATGGGATATTAGAGTCTCATATAGTGAAGATGGTGCTAGAACATTCTTTGATTATTATACTATAACTGTTAACTACAATGAAACTGATGGAAAAGCAATACTTAATGCAAGAGATGTAAAGGTTAATAAACCTGAAATTGTAAATGGAATGGTACCTGTAAAATGGGTTGAGGTAACTAGAGAAGTTGTGGAACTTATAGATGAAGTAGACGGTCAAGTTATGAGTTCGGAGAGTGTGACTGAGGGATTTTGGATAACTACTACCGAGTATGATACAGAATGGTATGATTATGCTGTTCGTTATAGTGGTGGTAAGACAGACACAGAGAATTCAAGGTTATGGGCTAACATTATGCTAAAAGATGATGTCGCTATAAGGGAAGTAATTGAACCTAAAAACAGCAAATGGACACTTAATAACTTAGCCGGTAAGAGGATAGATGCTTATGGTAGTATGTTTGTATGGATACCTAGATTTTCATATAGTATAGATGATTTTGATTATTTGACTTATAACGTTGAATGGTCGGATGGTACGACTGATACGTTAGATAATCAAAGTTTTGCTTTTTCGTATGAGGATAAAGAACTTACAGGTTTTTGGATGGGTAAGTATGAAGCTAGTAATGAGACTGGAGCTATTGGTGTAAAGCCTTATGTAAGTTCTAATTTTTGGAGCAATAAGACTGTAAATGGTACTAAAGTTTATGATGGTATTACGGTTGATACAGCGTATGAATATTCTAAAAATATGATGGCCCAAGATGCGGATGAGTATGGTGTTACTGGTACGGCGTTGAGTCATTTGGTTACTATGGCTGAGTGGGATGCTATTTCGATACTTTCTATGAGTGCGGAAGGATATGCTAATTCGCCTGCTAAAAACACCTTCTCAAATGGTGGTTCTTCGTATACTGGGTATAATAGTGATAAAAAGAAGGTTGATTTTAATAGTAAGGCTAAGAGTAGTACTACGTTTAATATGAGCGGTGTTTTTGATATGCATGGAGGAGCTAATGAGATAGTTTCTGCGTATGTTGGAAACAAGACGACCGATAAGCCGGATATAGATGTTTTGAACTTTTCTGATGTAAATGATGGAGATGCCATTGTTACTGATATAGAGGGGTTAAATAAATGGCTATTATCAAAGATGATTAGACATTTATATGATGAGTTTTGGTCATTTGAAGCTGAACCTGATGCTGGAAATTGGGAGAATATTATTCTTGAAGGTGAATTAGAAAGTGATTTCATTATGAAGGCTGATGCTGAAACTATTATGCGCGGTGATTATAATAGTGCGACATCTGTTCCTAATGGAATGTTTTCTATGTGGATTGGCCCGTATTCATATTATTCTGGTATGCCGATTTCTATTGGTTTTAGACCTAGTATTTTAATAACAGAAGAGGCGACTTATGAAGAACCTAAAATTACTGTTGTTAATTTAGCTGTTAAAACCTATAAGGATGGAAATCTTGTAGATAAGAATAATATTTATGCAAGTGCTGGAGATGCTATTCAACTTACTCTAAAACTTGATAAAGACCAAATTAACATTTCGGATATTTTAATAAACGGTAAAACACCGAATAGTAGTATTCCTGAACTTAGTGCTGAGAGTTCTGCACAAGAGTGGATTCTTACATATAAGGTAGAGGAAGGTGATAACAACGGAAAAGTTGAGATTTCCTACAAGTATAAAATTCAAGGACATAGTGAGTGGAAAGATGGCCCTAATAATGTAAATACGGTTTATGTTGATACTACTCCTGGAGATGCTGACATTGGTCTGTCTAATGA
>CAKSUD010000097.1 GCA_934500865.1 uncultured Clostridia bacterium
GTGTTTATATGTATTGCAAAAATTGCGGTATGGAATTAAAAGATTATGAGAAGTTTTGCCCTAATTGTGGGAATAAAATAGGGGAAAGTACAGAAGATTTTAATAATGCTAAGGCTAATCCTAATAATGTTTCACAAAATAATACTGATTTACAAAAGTATGGCTTTAATGGGCTATTGGTATGGTCTATTATAGAACTTATTTGTTGCACAAGAATTTTTGGTATTATTGCATTGGTTCTTTTATATGTACAGCTAAAACCTGCTGTTGAACATGGCAATTTCGCTGAGGCTGATAAGTCAAAGAGTTTGATAAAAATTTTATTGATAGTTGGTATAGTACTAGGTCTTGTGTTAACCCTGTTTGCAGTTGTGGCTCAACTTATTCCGGCGATTTTGGAAATACTTGATGTATTATAAGAAGATTATTTTGCTAGTTCCATACACAATTATTATTGCGTTTATAGCATATGGCGTATATTTTCTAAATAAGGTGTATGGTATTGGCTTTATTTGTGTTTCAAGAGAGCTTACAGGATTATATTGTTCTGGTTGTGGAATGACTAGGGCTGTACTGAGTTTATTAAAACTGGATTTTTATCAGGCTTTTAGGTATAATGCATTTTCTGTAATTTTAATACCGATATTGTTTTTTTATTTTTATGGGGAAGTATATGCGTATTGCTTCAATGAAAAGAATTTTATTGCACAAAAGATTCCAATGATGTTTTGGGTAGTGATTATTGTTTTAATGTTGATATATGGAGTTTTAAGAAATATTCCATGTTTTGCTTTTTTAGCTCCGACATATATAAGATAAGTTGAAAAAATATTTTGGAGGAAGATTATGAGAAAGTTAATTGTAATTCTGACAGTAGTCTTAGTGATTGCGGTTGCGGCAGTAGCTGTTTTTAAAATGTTGTCCACAGAGGACAGTACTTATATTTTATCAGATGACTACTTTGTTCCATTTGAACTCGAAGTTTGGGGAGACAAAGACGAGCCGGTTACCTTGATTTATTATTATTCCGGGTTTGAGGACGGAACAGTCACTGCTACTAGTCGTTCTTTATATGGCCAGTTTGATGTTAATTTTTGTTTGAAGGCCAAAGATGGTGTTAAAGTAAAGCTTATGCGTTATTATGACTATGCATCTGTTGAAGAATTGGAAGAGAAATTTCATGACGTTGCATTTCTTTCACGTGGTACTAAGACTGAGGTATATAAACTTGTTGAAGGAAATCCATCTTTACCAGAAAATCGTTTCCTTCTTGAGTGTAAACTTAATGAAAAAGTATATTATGCTGAATTTAACTTTAAATGCTTTGCTAATGATTACTTTGAAATTTATGTTCATGAGGGTAATGATACTAATACGAATGTTACGTGGCTTTCTTTAAATAATAAGACTGCAAATGGATCAACTGTTACTGCTGACTGTAATATTGCAGATAATGTTCAAATTGGCGTAACACCTCAGAGTGATGATATTCTAAAGATTAATGGACACGTGAATACCGGGCGTGAAGCACTTTCCGAGGGAGAAAATTATTTTGTACTTGAATATAGAGGTAATAAATATAATCTCGTTCTTAGAAGAACTGAGACGACTAGTTGGATTAATCCTTTTAATGATATTAAGACTACGGATGCTTTTTTTAATTCTGTTAAATATTGCAATATGAATGGGCTTATGTCTGGCACTTCTAGGACGATGTTTACTCCGGATGCTGCTACTACAAGGGCAATGGTTGTTACGGCGCTATATAAAATTGCGGGTAGCCCTAAGGTTAATGCCTCAAATAAATTTATGGATATTAAGAACGGTTCTTGGTATTATGATGCCGTGACATGGGCGAGTGAGAGCGGGATTGTAGCAGGATATGATAATGGCAATTTTGGAGCTAATGATAATATTACTCGTGAGCAGTTTGCTACTATTATGTACCGATATGCAAAAGGTATGAAGCCTGAGATGGTATTATATAGTAGTAATTATCCATATAACACGGATGACGTCACAGAATATGCTATGGAACCTATGAAATTTGCAGTTATGACCGGCTTAATTAAAACTACTAATACTTCTAATCTTGAGGCTAAGAAGAATGTTTCAAGAGCCGACCTTGCTATTGGTATTGCTGCAATGAAAACATTTGTTTTACCTACACTTGAGGATATGAAATTTATTACTAATTGATGTTTAAGATACGATAATGAAAAAAATAATAGTTAATCCCCACATGGTTAAAAGAGTGGGGATTTTTTTCAAAGAGCACGTCGACATAATCGATAAACAGTTGTATAATATATAGGTAATTTTCAAATTACTAACTCGCTATGTAATGGGTAGCGAGAAAACACCAAAAAATTTTATTTTATTTTGGAGGAAACTATGAAAAAGTTTACCGCAGTTTTTACCGCAATCCTTATGGTTATGACAGTGATGTTAGTTCCGACCCGGGTTTTTGCAGCCGACAATGAATATATTTTGGAGGATAACTGCATTGTTCCATTCTTGTTTGAAGTCCTTGGTGAAAATGATGAAAAGATTACAGAGATGTACTACTATTCAGGTCTTGAAGATGGAAAGGTTACTGAAACCGGTCAGAGCTTATACGGTCAGTTTGATGTTAAGTTCAGATTGAAAGCTAAAAATGGGGTTACCTTAAAGCTTATGCGTTACTATGAGTATGTTTCTATCGACGAACTTGCAAAGAAGTTTAAGGATGCTCCTGAGCTTACTCTTGGTGCTACGACAGAGTCGTACAAGCTTATCGAAGGTGAGGGTACTCTGCCTGATAACCGTTTCCTTATCGAATGTAAGATGGATGGTAAGACGTACTACGCTGAGTTTTGTTTCTATTGTTTTGCTAAGGATTACTTTAAGATTTACGTTCATGAAGGTAATGACACGAATGGAACTGTTATTTCACTTGATTTAGATAACAAGACTGAAGATGGTGTGACTATTACTGCTAACTGTGACATTTCAGATAATGTTCAGATTTGCGTTACTCCTATTCTTGTTCCGTTTGAAGATTGCAGAATTATGGTTAATGGGCATGTTAATTCCGGTCGTGAATCTCTTTCTGAAGGCGAGAACTATTTTAAGGTTGCGTATAAGGGTAAGACTTATAACCTTATTTTTAGAAGACCTGAGACGACTAGTTGGACTAACCCCTTTGGCGATATCAAGTCTACTGATGCATTCTTTAACTCTGTTAAGTACTGCAATATGAATGGTCTTATGTTTGGCACTTCTGATAGCACGTTTACACCTGACGCTGTTACTACAAGAGCGATGGTTGTTACGACTCTATATCGAATTGCCGGTAGTCCTGAAGTTAAAGGTACGAACAAGTTTGCAGATGTAGAGGCTGGTTCTTGGTATTATGATGCTGTGACATGGGCGAATGAGAATGGTATTGTTCTTGGATACGAGAATGGTAATTTCGGAACTAATGATAATATCACTCGTGAGCAGTTTGCGACTATCATGTATCGCTATGCTAATAAGCAGAATCCCAATATGAAAGTTTACTATTACGAGTATTCTTATTCTGAGGATGATGTTGCTGATTATGCAAAGGAGCCTATGGCATTTGCAGTTAAAACCGGTATCATTAAAACAACTGATATGACTAAACTTGAGGCTAAGAAGACTGTTTCGAGAGCTGACCTTGCTATTGGCATTGCGGCGATGAATACTTATGTTCTTCCGACTATTGAGGTTATGGATGTTATTGCGTATTGACGTTTAAGAAAAGATAACAAAACCCTCGCAGGATTCCCTGTGGGGGTTTTTGTTGACTATGAGATAATTTTATAAATGGTAAAATTAAGTGACGCACTTTGAAATAAAAATAGACACATAAGATTACAAATGATACAATGTGATTG
>CAKSUD010000098.1 GCA_934500865.1 uncultured Clostridia bacterium
CCATATAATAGTGTAACATATTGAAGAAAAATTTTAAACCTTTTTTACTCTAATTCGAAAGCACCGGTATACAATTGATAATACTTGCCCTTCTCTTCTATTAATTTCTCGTGATTTCCACGTTCTATAATTCTTCCTTGCTCTAATACCATTATTACATCTGAATTTTGAATTGTAGACAATCTATGTGCAATTACAAAAACAGTTCTGCCATGCATTAGGGAATCCATTCCCTTTTGAACAATAGCCTCTGTTCGTGTATCAATACTTGAAGTAGCCTCGTCTAATATCATTACAGGAGGATTAGCTATTGCTGCTCTTGCTATTGCAATAAGTTGTCTCTGACCTTGAGATAAACTTCCTCCGTCACCAGTAATTACAGTATCATATCCATTAGGAAGTCTCCTTATAAATCCATCAGCATTTGCAAGCTTTGCCGCTGTATACACTTCTTTATCAGTAGCATTAAGCTTTCCATATTTGATATTTTCCTTAATTGTACCTGTAAATAAATGAGTGTCTTGCAATACGATTCCAAGAGAACGACGTAAATCAGCCTTTTTAATCTTATTTATATTTATTCCGTCATATCTTATTTTTCCGTCTGCCAAATCATAAAATCTATTAATCAAGTTGGTTATTGTAGTTTTACCTGCACCGGTAGCACCAACAAAAGCGACTTTTTGAGCCGGTTCTGCATATAAAGTAACGTCATGTAAAACAATTTTATCAGGATTATATCCGAAATCAACATCAAAGAATCTAACGTCACCTTTTAACTCTGTATAAGTAGTTTTTCCATTCTCGTGTGGATGTTTCCAAGCCCAAATACCTGTATATTTCTTTGATTCAACTAGCTTATTGTTCTTGTACTTGGCATTAACTAATGTTACATATCCATTGTCTACTTCTACTTCCTCATCAAGTAAGCTAAATATTCTTTCAGCTCCGGCTAGCGCCATTGCAAAGTAGTTGATTTGTTGTGAGACTTGTGAAATCGGCATATTAAAGCTCTTACTTAAATTAAGGAAAGAAGCAATTCCTCCTAAAGTAAGTCCTCCGATACCATTTATAGCAAGTCCACCACCTACAATAGAGATAAGAACATATTGTAAATTACCTATATTACCCATTATAGGCATAAGAATATTCGCATATTTATTAGCCTTAAAAGCATTATCTCTTAACTCATTGTTACGTTTATCAAAGCCCTCTTTAGCTTTTTCTTCGTGACAAAATACCTTTACAACCTTTTGACCATTTATCATTTCTTCGATATATCCGTTAACATCACCTAAAGATTCTTGTTGTTTAGTAAAGTACTTTGCTGAACCGCCACCTATTTTGGCTGTAACTGAAAGCATTATAAAAACTGTTGCCAATACCAATATAGTTAGCCATATACTAATAGATAACATTGCTATAAATACCGCTGTAACAGTAATAATTGAAGAAAATACTTGCGGAATACTTTGAGAAATCATTTGACGCAATGTATCTGTATCGTTTGTATATATACTCATAACATCACCATGCGAATGAGTATCAAAGTACTTAATAGGTAACCTTTGCATATGTTCAAACATTTCATCTCTAATTTGCTTTAATACCTTTTGCGATACAACTGCCATAACTCGCGTATAGATTAAAGTTGAAAGAATTCCTATTAGATATATAACCCCCATTGTAATTATTGCACTAAGTAAGCCCGTAAATACTGGAGCTGACTCAAGTAAAAGTGGTTCAATATAATCATCAATTACAGTCTTTAAGAATAATGAACCTGCAACACCAGTTACTGCACTCACGACTAAACAGATAAATACTGTTGTTATTTGTAATTTATATGGCGTAAATAAATAGCCAAGCAATCTTTTTACAGTTTTTTTATTTATTTTTACGTTTTTATCGAATCCTACCGGACTTCTACCTCTTGGTGCTGGCATTATTAACGCCTCCCTTCATTTGTGAAGTATAAACTTCTTTATAAATTTCACAGCTGTTTAATAATTCGTCATGTGTGCCAAATGCAACAATTTTTCCATCATCTAATACGATAATCTTATCAGCATCGGAAATAGATGAAATACGTTGTGCTATAATAAATTTTGTTGTGTTTGGAATTTCTTCTGCAAAAGCCTTTCTTATAAGTGCATCTGTTTTTGTATCCACCGCACTAGTAGAATCATCTAAAATAAGTATTTTTGGCTTTTTAAGCAATGCTCTAGCAATGCATAATCTTTGTTTTTGACCACCGGATACGTTATTGCCTCCCTGCTCTATATATGTATCATATTTATTAGGGAAAGAATTAATAAAATCATCTGCTTGGGCTAATTTACAAGCCCTAACTAGTTCCTCGTCGGTAGCCTCTTCATTTCCCCATCTTAAGTTTTCTTTAATTGTTCCGGAGAATAATACATTCTTTTGTAAAACCATAGCAACAGAGTTTCTTAAAACATCTAAATCGTATTTTTTTACATTAACTCCACCGACTAAAACTTCTCCTGTTGTCGCATCATAAAGTCTTGGAATCAATTGAACCAAAGTAGTCTTAGACGAACCTGTACCACCTATTATTCCGACAGTTTCGCCGGACTTAATATCTAAGTCGATATTACTTAAGCATAGCTTTTTCTTTTTATCCGAATAGCTAAAGCTTACATTTTTGAATATTACCGAACCGTCATTTACCTCCATAACTGCATTTTCAGGACTATAAATATCACTTTTTTCTTCTAGAATTTCTACAATTCTTTCTGCAGAAGCTTTAGAAATAACAAGCATAACAAGTACCATAGAAAGCATCATTAAGCTCATTAAGATTTGCATTGCGTATGTAATAAGCCCCATTAAATCACCAGTAGTCATTGTAGAAGTAACAATAAGCTTTGCTCCTACCCAAGAAATAAGTAACATACTTGAATACATTACAAATTGCATAAGTGGTGAATTTAATGCTATTAATTTTTCAGCTTTAACGAAATCTTTATATATATTTCCCGAAACATCATTGAACTTTGCAATCTCAAAATCTTCTCTAACATATGACTTAACTACACGAATTCCTCTTAAGTTTTCTTCAACCACATTATTTAACTTATCATAGGTCTTAAAAACACGCTCAAATATAGGATGTGCATTCGTCATTATGAAAAATAATCCTAAAGCTAAGACTGGAACAGCACATAAGAAAACAAGTGAAACTTGCTTATTAATGCTAAAAGCCATAGCTAATGAAAATATAAGCATTAGAGGGCATCTAACAGCAATTCTCGTAATCATTTGGAAAGCATTTTGAACATTAGTTACATCTGTCGTTAATCTTGTAATAATACTTGAAGTCGAAAACTTATCTATGTTCTTAAAAGAAAAGTTTTGAACATTGTGATACATATCATGTCTTAAATTACAAGCGAAACCGGTAGAAGCCTTTGCAGCAAACATACCCGCTAATACTCCGAAAATTAATGAAAGTATCGCAATAACCACCAAAGCCATACCTATTTTTACAATTTCGTTCATATTTCCTGCTTCAATTCCCTTGTCAATAAGTTCTACCATAAGCAATGGAATTATTACTTCCATTATAACTTCTAATGATACAAAAATAGGCGTCAAAATAGCCGGTTTCTTGTACTCCCTAACACATTTTCCTAATCTTTTTATCATATTGAAAAAACCTCCATATATCCAAAGTTACAATACTTAATTGTATACGAAATTAAACTTAAATTCAACAGATTTTTTCAAAATTCACCCAAATTTCAGTTAAAGAA
>CAKSUD010000099.1 GCA_934500865.1 uncultured Clostridia bacterium
ATCAAGCTTTTGCAGAGCCATGCCTTACCGCTTGGCTATAGCGCCATAACCATTGCTTTAATAATATAGCATTTTTTAATCACAATTTCAAGTACTTTTTTATTTTTTTCTTACGTTTCTTTGTTTATGATATATTGTATGCTATGTGGTCTAAAAAAATTACAATATCTTATTGACCATTGGGGACAAGTCTAAAAAAGGTAAGTCGTGTAACTAGCTCCTTAGGCTAATTACACGACTTAATTTTCTTGACCAAAAAGAACCGTCCCTTTTGGTCGGGTGCCAGATTTACCTTATCCCGAGAACCACACGGAACCCGTTGTAGGAGTACGCAGCGCCATCGCTGTCATTGAAGTAGAACACACCGTCCATGGTAACGCCGGCGTAGTAGTGACCGCCACGCCTGAAGACAGGGTAGCTGGAACGAGGAGTGCTCGAGGCCCCTCCTCCATCCCAATCGCTTACTCCAGCACCAGAGTCCCTGCTACTCGTCTCATATACCGCATCGCCTTTTATACTACTCCATGCTGCATAGTTATTAGCTTCGCTATCGATTGAACCTATTGGATATACATCTTTATATTTCGTCGCTGCATTTACTAAACTACTTGCGTTAGTATTTAAATTACTATTTCCATTATTTACATAAGCTGATACGTATTCACCTGCGCCACCGGACATATCATATATTCCATATACGTTATGTGTAGTAGATGCTTTTACACCACCTGCTGTATCCCATGCGTTTGTTGTACCGGGCACATAATATGTTGCGTGTTGACTTCCTCCAGCGTTTCCGGTTATATAACTACTACTATTATTTACATATGGAATTCGTCCTATTGCGTTTGTTAAGTATGCGACTGCTCCCCACTCTACGTTTTTCATTAGATGTGAGTCTGCATTCCTATATGTATTATATGCATAATCGAACATTTTACTTACAGTTATGTCTCTCCATGATGCGACGCCAGGTATTGATTTTGCGACTGAGGTAGATGATGTTGGAGCTGAAACCTGACTAGTTGTATTACCTTGACTTGCTTCGTATTTAGCTACCCATATTCCTTTTAGTTCGTCTGTTCCGAATGTAAAGGCTGGGTGTTTTATATAACTGTTTGATGTATCGTCTGTTGTTCCGTTACTGAATTTTACTTCTATCTTATTTGTTCCCGGATTATCTAAACTATTCCAAGATTTTTGGCTTGCTGCATGTTCTCCACTTGTTATCTTATAGCTATATCTTGGAATCCATACGTATAAACTTCCGTCGGCTGTTTGTGCATTGGCCCATTTTCCGTCTCCATTTCCGGCGACTGTACTATGAGTTGCTGTTGCCACTGAGTTATAGTTATAATCCCAGTTTGCTTCTGTTGTACTAACCCATGAGCTTCCATTCCAATTTACCGGAGTTAATCCTGCTGTTAGAACTGGTTTATTCCATCCTACCCATGCACTTTCCCAATTAGCAGTATACGTTCTATCTCCTGTACTTCCTTTTGCTATTGTTACTGTCGTGCTTGGCGTTGTTCCGTTACTTCCTGTCCAACCAGTGAAGTTGTATCCATCTTTAGTCGGATTAACTAGAGTTATTGCATCTTCTATAGTATACGTTGTTGGGTTTCCGCTTACTGTTCCTCCGTCTAAGTTGTATGTAATTGTATAATTTATTGGTGTCCATTGTGCATATAAAGTTACGTTTTCTGTTGCTATATAACTTACTCCATTACCGTAACTTGTACCTGTTCCGCTTAAGTTTGTGTTCCATTCTTTAAATGTGTATCCGGTTCTTGTGAATGTATTTGTTGCTAAATTTTGTGCTATCCCTTCGGTAAATGTTTGTTGTTCCATATTACCGCTTCCGCCATTACTATTATATGTGACTGTGTAGCTAGATGCTGGTGAAAAAATTGCTGTTATTGTATGGTCATTAGTTATGTTGGTAAACTCATATGATGGTTGGGCTCCAACTGACTCGCCATCTACTAAAACGTCGACTATTGTATAATTAAAGCTCGGAGTTATTGTAAAAGTCTTTGTTCCGCCCGAGTCCACTCCAACACTTCCTGGGGCTATCTTTCCGCCATCAGATTGAATTACCGTTATGACGTTTCCGGTATACATAGGCTCAACAGATACATTTTCGTTTGGCATTACGAATCCGCCATCTTCTACTTCTACGTTTCCTTCTCTTACTTTCCACCACTTTATTCCTTCTACGACACTTTTTAGTTTTATTCTGCTGCCCGATGTTCTTGTCATTGTAACAGAGCCTTCCGGCTGAATTATGGTTAGAGTTACTGCTTGGGCTAAAGTTACTATAAGTAATGTAGATACTAATAACGCTATAATTCTTTTCATTTTTATCCCCTTCCGCTTTATATTTTTATTGATTTTAAACGACAAAAAGGACTAAAACCTTGCACTTTCGCACAAAGCTTTAGTCCTATATTATCCGCTATTTTCTTCTAAATATGGATTACCCCCCCCGTTTACATTTTTTACCATAGGTTCATTGCTAAAATCCTTCATACTAATAAAAAACTTAGGTAAATTCATGGGTGTAACCTCCTTTTAGATAAATTTATAAAACCAACTATAATCCATATCGGCAAATTATTCCAGTGGCTTAACCCATATTTTAAGATACACTATTTAAAATTTCCTCTACTTCTTTCCAAGAATCTAGGGCAAAAATTCTATCAATAATCATTTCTTCTACTTTTTCAAGTTTATCTAAAGATAAATTATCTAGCCTATTTCTTTATTAGTTTTATTTTTAAATTTCTTTTTAAGTAACTTACTTATTGAATATTTTATTCTTTCAACCTTACCTTCATTCTTTCCTTTTGCTTCACCTTCTCTAATCATTTCTATTACTGTGTCCGGTAAAAAATCTTCTAAAGTCATTTCTTCGTCCTCCTTTATATAAAAATTTTCGTCTATACATTCCTGTATATCTGTATTCTTTATAAAAATTGTTTTCGCCCATTTAGATAGTGCCTTTTGTTCTTCTACGGTTAACTTACTCGCTGTTTCTACTAATTCTTTTATCCTTTTTGCTACTTCCGGCGGATTCTTTGACTTAGTTATTTTCTTCATTTAACTCGTTTACCCAAGCTCCTTTTACGAACGTTTTTACTAATTGTATAAATTGTGACTTTACTTCAAATAAAACCTTAAAGCCTTTATCTCTTTGCCGTAGGTTCGTATTATATACATACGGCGTTTCACTTAGTGTAAGCGCCACATTTTTTAATCCTTGTAGTTCGAATTGCATTTATACCTCTTTTCTCCGATCCTTTTTTACTATATTATTCCATTTTTTGTTACTTGTCAATAGCTTTAGATTAATTATTTATATCTTTGGGTTAATTTATTCTTTATACCTTAACAACAAAAAAAGAGGCTCTTTCAGCCTCTAATTTTTACTATTTTTTATTCTTTCTTAAGAATGGAGGTATATCTAAATCATTTTCAGCATCCGGAATGATACTGTTAAGTGGTTTTGATGTAGGTTGTGAATTATTGTTTGTAGATTGAGTTGCTTGATTATTGTTTCCTCCGTTATTTAATGATGACATTGTTGATGTTTGCTTTGGTCCAAAGAATGATGAGAATTCAGGTTTCTTTGCTGTTGGAATATTTATTGAACCAAGTCCTCTGTCAAATCCTGTTGCAATTACTGTTATAAGTAATTCATCGTTTAATGACTC
>CAKSUD010000100.1 GCA_934500865.1 uncultured Clostridia bacterium
ATTTAGGTAATTTTAGAAATATTCCTATTTTAAATAGGTTTTAGCAAATTTATTCTTCAAATATAGTAGTAAAAATGCAAATAGAAATATATAATATAACTTTTAAAAGGGATGATTGCTATGATAGTTTTTCAATATGAAGACGAAAAATGGATAAGTGGAATAGGTGTATATTTTCTTTTATTAGAAACGATAAATAAAAATTTACATAAATTTACAACGTATAAATGTGTTGATGTAGAAGAAATAAAAATTTCATTTTTTAATCTTGTTTGTAATATTAATAGGTTAATTCCAATGAAGTATAGAAAAATAAGCTATGCTGATGGCATACTTAGATTGTCAAAATATTATGACTTTTTAAATGATGATTTTGCAAAACTATATAATAATTATTCAAATGCATTAATTAATATGAATGATATTAGAAATAAATTTGAACATGCACCACACATAATAGAATTAACTAATTATCTTGGTGGGAGATCTTCTAAGAAACTTAGATTCATTAATAAAGAATATACTAGTGATATTATTGAATGTAATAATAAATCTATAGAGAAAAGAAAACTTAAAAAAGAAAAAGTAGAATGGATAGTTGATACTGATGAAATTATTAACATAATAATTGATGTTAATAATGTATTTATAAAAATTCAAAACAAACTAAAAAATTATTTAAAAAATAATAAGGAAGCACTAAAAGCTCCTTATATAAAAAGAATGAGTAGCATTGATTTTATTAAATATATGAATCAATTAAAAAATATAAAGCTTTAAAATTTATTATTTTTTAAACAAGTTTTGTTATGCCTGCTTAACTGCTAACTCTCAATAATTCACTTATTCCGCGATACTTCATACAAAAGTAATACACAAAGCCATGCAGTAGTGTTAGGAGACATAAATAATGCTAATAAAACTAAGTTAAAATTCTAAAATGGAAAAGAAAAATTATATAAATTATTAAAGTATGACTTATATGAAGGTTCACAATATACTGATAATAATATAAATGACAATTACACAGAAAAAAAATAATGGTATAGAAGATGTATTTGCTTTTAGTAATAACTAGAATATAAAATATTTCTTGTATGATATAAATTTAAACAATTGAAGGGAGATATTTTGATATGATATTAGCAACAAACAATAAAGGAAAATTAGAAGAAATAAGAAAAATATTAAATGATTATAAAATATATTCTTTAAAAGACAAAAACATAAGCGTAGATGTTGAAGAAGATAAAGATACATTCTTAGAAAATGCAAAGAAGAAAGCTGAGGAAATATACAAAATAGCAAAAGAAGAGACTATAGCAGACGACTCAGGGTTATGCATCAATTGCTTAAATGGTTTTCCAGGAGTAATGACACATAGATTTCTAGGTGAAAATGCAACAGATAGAATGAGAAATGAATATTTAATAAATGAAGTAAATAAATATAAAGACCGAAGTGCACAAGTTGTTTGTGTTTTAGTTTACTACGATGGAGAGAAAAAAATTGTTGGAGAAGGAATATTAAATGGATTTATTTCTAAAGAATGTAGAGGTACAAATGGCTTTGGATTTGATGAAATATTTGAGTTACCAAATGGTTTAACCTTAGCAGAACTTACTTCTGATGAGAAAAATAACATTAGTGCTAGAGCAATTGCAGCTAAAGACTTGAAAGCAAAGATGAATAAAGAATTAAAGTGATTATTTAAAATCTTTGGCTTACCAATAAATGAAGTACAAAAAACATAAATTAAAATCAAAAAAGTTAGGGAGTGGTATTTGATGAATGATAGAAACTTAGATAAAATTATTAACTCATTTTACGGAAATGAATATGTTGAAGACAATAGATTAACTAGTGATAAAATGCATTATATTGAGTTTATAACTACAACAAAATATATTGACAAATATTTGAAAGACAAAGATAGAATATTAGAAATTGGAGCTGGTACAGGGGCTTATTCTTTGTATTATGCAAAAAAGGGTTATCAAGTTGATGCTATTGAATTAGCTCAAGCCAATGTTGATGTTTTTAAATCTAAAATAACTGAAGACATGAAAGTAAATGTAATACAAGGTAATGCAATTGATTTATCTATGTATGAAGATAATACTTTTGACATAACTTTGTGTTTAGGCCCTTTATATCATTTATTTAAGCCAGAAGAAACAAAAAAAGCAATTGATGAAGCAATCCGCGTTACAAAAAAAGGTGGAAAAATATATTTAGCGTTCATATTATTTGATTTAACGATGTTAACTTGGGGATTCCAACAAAGAAATATATACAATAATTATGGAGAAGGAAAGCAGGTAACTATAGACCTTAAACCAAGTAATGATGAAAACTTAATTTTTAATCCCAGATATTTCAGCGATATAAAAAGAATCATTAAATCTTATAAAGTAAAAAAATTACATTATGTTGCAACAGACGGAATTGGTAGAGTAATTAAAAATGAAATAAATAATATGACAGAAGAAGAATATAATTTATTTATTCAATACCATTTATCAACATGCGAAAGAGAAGATTTAATAGGTTATAGTGGTCACATCCTAGCAATATTAGAAAAATAAAAATGAATAAATTTAAGTTTATAAAGTGGTAAAAGCAAGAAATATCATTTATAATAAATAATAGAGGTAGTCTATGAATAAATTTGGTAAAGTATTTGTAATTATAATGATGATATTTTCAATGTTCTTTACTTCATATATAACAGTAAAAGCAGATGTCATTCTACATGAAGGATATATTGATTTAAATAATAAGTATGTATATTCTACGAAAAGTAAGTCTAAACACAAAAAATCAGAGTCAACTACAGAGTCTTCTGATGTTCCATTTCTATTAAAACTTTCAGGTATTTTGTTTGGTTTAGTGATAACTTGTGCTTGTGTTAGTATGCCACTTTTAATAATTTTTCCTGTATTTTATCGCAATAAAGTAACTGATAAAAAGTTACAAAAGTTGGGAATGTCAAAAGATGATTTTGAAAAATTAGCGTTTGATATTTATGTTAAAATACAAAAGGCGAGCATGAATTTTGATTATAAAGAATTAAAGAAATATACAACTGAAGATTTTTACCTTCAATACGAAAGAGAACTAATAGAGACTGAACTTATAAAAAATAAAAATGTTATGTCTGATTTTGAGTTACATGACATAAAAATAACCGGAATAATTGAAAGGGAAAATATACTCGAAGTTACTGTATTTATCAAATGCTCAATGTTTGACTATGTAATAGATGCCAGTAAAGAGATAATTAAAGGAACAGATCAAAACAAAATTATTGCAACAGATTGTTTAACTTTTGTGCGTACTCTTGAATCAAATATAAAATGTCCAAGATGTGGGAATAATGTAGATACGAGCATAAGTGATGAATGTAGTTATTGTCACGATATCGTAGAAAAACCACCAATACAGTATTTTTTAAATAAGAAAATACGTGTAAATGAAGTAATAGAAAAGTAGAAAGTCAAAGTGACTTCCTACTTTTTTTAATAACTAAATTGTTTACAATTATATTCATATAATAAATCATTAACATTTATCAAATTATATATCTTGTGTATAAAACAAAAACGAATAATTAAATCATAGTGATTATTTTTAGGTAATGAATAAGAAGCACTACACAACAATTCTTCTAGTTCAGACTCTGTAAGTTCTAAAGCAAA
>CAKSUD010000101.1 GCA_934500865.1 uncultured Clostridia bacterium
AGCCAGTCTAAATATTCTTCATAATTCATCCTCTTGTCTATAATTCCTTCATCTTTTATTTCAATAATTCTGCTTGCTACTGTATCTACTAGTTGATGGTCATGTGACGTGAATAGCATTGTACCCTTGAAGTTTTTCATTCCATTATTCAACGCCGTGATTGATTCTAAGTCTAAATGGTTTGTCGGTTCATCAAAAATTAAAACATTTGCACCGCTTAGCATCATTTTTGCAAGCATACATCTGACTTTTTCTCCACCGGACAATACATTAGCTTGTTTTAACGCTTCATCTCCTGAAAATAACATTCTACCTAGCCATCCTCTTAAGAAAGTTGCAGAATCATCTTTAGAATATTGTCTCAACCATTCCACTAAATTCATATCTTTTACATTGAAGTATTCTGTATTATCATTTGGCAAATATGCTTGTGAAGTAGTTATTCCCCACTTAAACTCACCACTCGTAGGTTCTAACTCACCCATTAAGATTTTAAATAATGTAGTTTTTTGAATTCCGTTTGTTCCTACAAAAGCAACTTTGTCTCCTCTATCCAACGAAAAACTTACATTTTTCAAAATTTCTTCACCATCAGGCGTTGTATAACAAATATTATTTACAGATAAGATATGGTCTCCTGCTTCTCTATCTGGCTTAAAATCTATGTATGGATATTTTCTTGAAGAAGGCTTTATCTCTGTTAATTCAATTTTGTCTAGCCATTTCTTTCTTGAAGTAGCTTGTTTTGATTTTGATGCATTCGCA
Source organism: uncultured Clostridia bacterium (assembly GCA_934500865.1). Taxonomy (GTDB): domain Bacteria; phylum Bacillota; class Clostridia; order TANB77; family RGIG9151; genus RGIG9151. The sequence goes on from CAKSUD010000101.1 coordinate 766, forward strand.
CTAAATCTTTGAATAAATTCTTGTAATTCCTTAATTTTTGCTTCTGCCTTCTTGTTTGCATCTTTTGCTTGTTCTAATGCAAGTTGACTGGATTCGTACCAGAAATCGTAGTTACCTGCATAAAGTTGAATTTTATTATAGTCTATATCCGCAATTTGCGTACAAACTGCGTTTAAGAAATGTCTATCGTGTGAAACAACAATAACTGTATTTTCAAAATTAACTAAAAAATCCTCTAACCATCTAACCGTCTTTATGTCTAAATGGTTTGTCGGTTCATCTAGTAATAATATATCCGGATTTCCAAACAATGCTTGAGCAAGTAATATCTTTACTTTAAGCCCCGCTTCTAAATCTGCCATTTTTGAGTAATGTAATTCACTAGGGATGCCAACACCATTTAGTAACTTTTCTGCATCTGTCTCAGCATCCCATCCGTTTAACTCCGCAAATTCTCCTTCAAGTTCAGAAAGTAAAATTCCATCATCGTCGTTAAAATCAGGCTTTGCATAAAGTTCTTCTTTTTTCTTCATTATTTCATAAAGACGTTCGTGCCCCATTATTACTGTATCAAGCACAGTATATTCGTCATACGCAAAGTGGTCCTGCTTTAATACTGCAAGACGTTTACCTTCAGGTATTATAACTTCTCCTTTGCTTGGCTCTATTTCACCTGATAAAATCTTTAAAAATGTACTTTTCCCGGTTCCGTTAGCACCAATAAGTCCATAACAATTTCCATCAGTAAACTTTATATTAACATCTTCAAACAATACTCTACCACCAAATCTTAGAGTAACACCTACCGTATTAATCACTAAACTAACCTCCTATTTTTTGTTCAAACTAAAATCTTGCAATAATGTTCTTTGCTACTTGAATAACAACAGTAAACAATGATGAAATAAATAATGTAGTAAAAAAAGATATAAATACTGCTACTGCACTTTTATTTTCATCTAATTTTGAGCTTTCCCAAAATGCAAAAAACACTAATATTCCATACGCCATTGTTACAAGTGAAACTAATGTAACTAAAACATTTACATACGGAATTCTTGCAAAAATTTGAGTGATAATTATTTGTAAATATTGAATGTTATATGCAAGTCCAACACCGGCAAGCATTGTACCAAATGTACATTGTCCTTTAAATAATTTGCCAAATGCAAACAACACTAAAGTTATAAACAATACACCAATTATAGGTGTTACAATCTTCTTTAAGAAGTTGCCAATAGTCTTTAATATAAATTCAAAATTAAAAATTGCTTCATTTCTAACTTTTTTTGCACTTTCTATTCTCTCTAAGTACATTCTTGCCGAGAAAGAGTCCTCGCCATATTTTCTTACTGCATTTTGGTAAGATTCACGTACATAACTTATATTGTCATTATAATAGCCTATTGTACTTGCAACACTAAAAATCGTAGAAAATATTGATGAAACTATACATACGATAACTACATATATAATACCATTAATCCATCTATTATTTTGAACAGCGTCTTTTATAGCATCCGCTGGTCTTACAAATAAATTGCCTAAATTTTTAAAGAAATTATTTGGATTTTTATTACTATTTACGTTTTCTTGTTTTACTTCTTCTTGCTTTGTTTCTTCTGCTTGACTAGCATTCGCATTTTGTTGTTCGCAATTGCAAACTTCTCCATCCTCTAGCTTTCTACCACATTTCATACAGAACATAGTAATCTCTCCTTTTATACATTAAATCTAAATAAAACAACGTCTCCGTCTTTCATAACATATTCTTTTCCCTCTGACCTTACGAGACCTTTTTCTCTTGCAGCTACTAATGATTTCAAGTTAATTAAATCATCATAAGAAACAACTTCTGCACGAATAAATCCTCTTTCGATGTCGCTATGAATTTTTCCGGCAGCTTGTGGTGCTTTAGTTCCTTCTTTAATTGTCCATGCCCTAACTTCAGGCTCTCCTGCAGTCAAAAAGCTAATAAGCCCAAGTAATTTATAACTTGCGCGAATAAGCTTGTCTAGTCCGGGTTCAGACACACCTAAATCTTTTAAGAATTCTAGCTTTTCTTCATCTTCCAAAGTAGATAGTTCTTCTTCAATTTTAGCTGAAATAGCAATTGCGCTACTTCCTTCTTCCTCAGCAATTTTCTTAAGTTCAATAAATCTGCTGTTTTCATCTGCAGTAGCAATCTCATCTTCGCTAACATTTCCTACATATAAAACAGGTTTTGAAGTAAGTAAAAATGTATTTTTTATTATTTCCTTTTCATCATCATTCATTTCCATTGTTCTAATTGGACGTCCAGCTTCTAAGTGTGCCTTTGCACGGGTTAATGTATCTACTTCTATTTGCATTTTTTTATCAGCACGAGCAGACTTTATAGCCTTTTCAAGTTTCTTTTCAACAGCATCCATATCCGCGAAAATCAATTCCAAATTAATAGTCTCAACATCTCTTTTTGGGTTTATGTCACCATCAACATGTACAATATCTTGGTTTTCAAAACATCTTACAACATGAACTATTGCATCAACTTCTCTAATATGTGATAAGAACTTATTTCCAAGTCCTTCTCCCTTGCTTGCTCCTTTAACTAATCCTGCAATATCTACAAATTCAACAACAGCAGGAGTAACCTTTTCCGGGTTATATATTTTTGCTAATTCGTTTAGTCTATTATCCGGTACTGCAACAACGCCAACATTAGGCTCAATAGTACAAAACGGATAGTTAGCACATTCCGCACCGGCTTTTGTAATAGCATTAAACAACGTACTTTTTCCCACATTAGGTAATCCAACGATACCAAGTTTCATTTTATTTCCTTCCTTTCAAAAACAGTATTTTTCACTGTTAAAACAATGTCTAA
>CAKSUD010000102.1 GCA_934500865.1 uncultured Clostridia bacterium
GTCTTCTCGTCACGGACTACCAGCACGTCCTGTTCATCACTCTTTTTCTTTTGTACCATAATTGTAAATTTTTAATTGTTATACATAAATGCGGGCTTTTCTGTTCCCGTCGTTTTCTTTCTTTATTTCCTTTGCATACGTTCTGATAAAATCCTCCACATCGGAGCGTTTGTAGTACGGCTTACGCTTCAATAGTCGATAAGGGATCATTCCGCTACTACGGTATCGCTGCAATGTACGCTTGCTCACATGGAGCATGAGACACAGGTCTTGGTTGTCAAGCAGTTCATCTTCAAGTTTAGGGATGGTCTGCATCATATCCCTTCCAGACTCGTTGATGACATTGAGAACTGCCTCATGCTTGTCAAGTCTCTGCATAAGCTGTCTCATACCATTCTCAAATGTTGTTCTGTCAAGTGTATCCATATTTCTCCATTTTTTATGTTGTTCCTCTTTCCTTGAGGTACTTCTCTATATCTGACCGTCTGAAACGGCACGCATTGCCTACGAAGGTAAAGCCTATAACTTTGGCATCTCTCATGCGCTGCAGGGTGCGGCTGCTGATATGAAGCATCTCGCAGACCTCCGCACTGGTAAGGTACTCCTTTCCTGTGTCATTCTCTTCTCTGATTGCTGTACCATATTTTCTTACGTACGCTGCAATCTCTCTTATTTGCCCGGTCAGTTCCTTGAACGCCAAGCTGTCTATTGTTATGATTTCCATACGCTTTTGCATTTGTTCGCTGCAAAAGTACGGCAAAGGAATTTATCGGGCACGGTACTTACGCGTTACTACCGTGAGATTTTTATTGAATTTGTCTCTGAGTGTCCTTCTAAGGCGACACAAGCAACACGATTTCCGTGTTTTTATCCATCTCACAATATTCTGATTTACCTTTGCGCTCGTTAATCAACAAGTATACAAATATGGATATAGTAATCATTGAAAGAAAGACCTTCGATTTGCTTCTGGAGAGTGTGAAGGCATTGACGAGAAAGGTGGACTTCCTATTGGAGAAATCTAAAGACAGAAGTCTGGCTAAGTGGATGGATTCAGAAGACGTCTGTAAGGCTCTGAACCTTAGCAAACGATCCCTACAGAGTCTGCGTGACAAGGATTTGCTTCCATGCACCCAGATTGGAAGAAAGTTCTATTACAAGCCTGCTGATGTGGAAAACTTCATATTGCATAGTGCAGGCACAATAGAGGCGGACTGCGTATGATACAGACAGTATTGAATGAAGACCACGAGATTATTGTCGAAGTATTGAAAACAATTCGACAAAGCATGAGAAAGGCTGACAAGCTGGCTGAATGCAGTCATTTCCCGTTGAACGGCGAGATGTATCTGACAGACAGGGATGTTGCAGCCCGTCTACACATCAGCAAGCGGACCTTGCAGGAATACCGACATGCAGCTATCTTGCCTTATTTTATCATTGGAGGTAAAGTACTGTATCGGGAATCCGACATTCAGGCTCTGTTGGAAAGTAATTACAGTAACCACCAAAATGAACTATAACCGAGAAAAGCGGACTGCTTCCTTTTTAGGAAGACAATCCGCTTTTCTATATTATACTATTGTCAGTATACAATCAGCAACCATACAGATCTTTTGTCTGAAAACTGATGAATACTGGAGGATGCTGCTCCTTTACTTTGTCTGTCAGCCATTTTCTGAACACATCGGTATAATGGGTTCTGTATTTGAAAGAAATGGCTATCACTACATCAAGACTGTAAACATAGGCATGGTTGCCGTTTGACAATCGGATATATTTGCTATGTTCACACTCAGAAAAGACATTTTCTTTGAACATTCTTTTTATTGTCCTGTTCACCGAAGCAGGGATGACATTGAATGCTTCTGCTATCTCCCAATATGTCATCCAGATATTATTGCCAGTGAGTGTGACAGAGTAGTCGCTCACCTTTATAATGTTTCTTTTCATACTGCTGATTAAATTAGATGGTTTGACAAATGATATTTTCGACAGATTGTATGCGCTGTGACAATTTTTCCATATCGTCACTCAACTTCTGAGCGGTTATCTTGGCATAGATTTGCGTACTTCTGATGCTTGTGTGTCCCATCATCTTGGAGAGTGTCTCAATAGGCACACCATTGGAGAGACAGACCGAGGTAGCAAAGCTATGACGAGCCACGTGCCAGGACACATTCTTCTCTATACCACATTGTTTGGCAACTTGCTTTATATCATATTTGCATACGCTATAAGCAGGAACCGGCAATAAACGGTCATCTTTTGCCAATCCTTCATATTTATCAATGATATGCTTGGCTACTTCAAGTAACCGAATATCACTTTCCACGCCTGTCTTTTGTCGCGATGTCTTAATCCACACATGTCCATCAAAAGAGGTCTGAATATTGCTCTTGGTCAGATTGCGCATGTCTGTCCAGCTCAGTCCGGTGAAGCAACAGAAAACGAATAGGTCACGGACAAGTTCGTATTTCTTTTTGGTAAACTGTCCGTTGATCAACTTTGTTATTTCCTCCATTGTCAGGAAACCTCGCTTTGTTTCCTCCTTACTGATGTGATAGGCATAGAATGGATCACGTGCAAGCCAACCGTTGTTGATAGCCATAAATATGATGCTTCTGAAAGGCATCATATACGACCATACAGTATTGGTGCAGTGACCTTTCTCTATTCGCAAAAAAACTTCGAAATCGGTGATGAATGCAGGGGTGAGTTCTTTAAGCGCAATGTCTTCCATCTTATAACGCTGTTTGATAAACTCCTCCAGATGCTTGTAAACCACTCTGTATTTCCAATAGCTACGCTGGCTTTTCATCTTGCCAACAAGCTTGGCATAGTCTTCGTTGTGCTTACGGAATACTGCAAGAAGGGTCTTGTGGTTCATCCCCATACCAAGATAGGAATTACGCACTTTCTCTGCTGTGACATAGCTATCCTTATCACATACATCTTGATAAGCCTTATTGATGCCGACAAGAATCTTGTCCAGCTTTCGGTTGGTCTCTTGCGCAACGATGCTTCGTCCACTCATGCGACCAAGTTCCACGCTCCACATTTTCTCATCCACGTCCAACTTACAGCTGAACTGTGAAATCTTGCCGTTTACCGTAATACGGCACATGACTGGAATCAGTCCGTTCTTCTTTGGCGCATTACGCTTCAGATAGAATAATACTCTGAATGTTGATCTGCTCATAACTTTCTACTTTTTTAACTGTTTGCAAAAATACTATGTACAGAGTCATTATCCCATTTGCAAATCCAAGCGAATCAAAGCATTAGAATCATGCATAAAAGAATCTTCCGAGTTTTCTTGGCAATCTTCTAATTATTAGATACTTTTGCCTCTTAATTCTGTGATTTTCGCCCATTCATTATCATCAAAAAACAGTAACGTTATAGTAACGAAAGTCTGTCTTAGACTGGCATTTTTCTGTCTTCTGATGTCTTTATGGAAAGCCCCATCCACCGACATAATTCAGTCATTTTCAACTATTTTGCTTTGATTATTACTGATTTTCAACTTTTTGTTGTATCTTTGCAGCAGATAAGATAATGTAATCAAAATAACATGAAAACACTTTTTACTACTGTATGGTTGATGTGCCTTTGCT
>CAKSUD010000103.1 GCA_934500865.1 uncultured Clostridia bacterium
GATATTACAAGTAAGCCGCCGGCTACTATTGAGTGGGAGTAAATTGTGTCCCCATTAAATTTTCACCTTACACTTCAAAGCATTTAGAGTCAAGAAAATGCATTTTGCTTTTGATAAACTGTAATCACAGATGTGAAATTTGGATAGCAGTAAATGAAAAGTAATAAAAGACTAACAAAAAGAACCTGACAACTAAGTGTCAGGCTCTTTTTGTTAAATGAAATTTTTGAAAAATTTACGATGCATAATAGCAGCATAAACTCCGGCTTCATAGCCAACTAAGAATCCTACGGTGCAATTTTTTATAGACTCAAAGTATTTGCGATAGTCAAATTTTACGACGTCATCATATCCTTTTACATAGCCGAAACGATAATCATCATTATGGGTGTTGATGAACTTTAAGGAATAGTTAATGATGTCTTGAAGATCTTGCTCAGTAAGAAAGATGTGTGGATACGAAAGATTTCTTTCAGTAGGTGAAAGCATACATTGAAAAAAATCGTCTCTAGGAAAATGAGTATAGCAAGTGGTATCATCTAAAATGTCTGAGAAACCATAGTCCAACTCATAAGGCTCGGTTAAGGTAGAACGGGTAAGGTCGTAAACTTTGAGAGTTTCCGGGTTGAAGGGTTGATAGAACATAATGCTCCTCCTGTGTTTCAAAAAATAAGATTTTGAATATTAAAAATAAAACTGATACATATATTTTACATCAGAATACATAATTTGTCAACATATTATGGAGGTGATGTAATAAAATAGTGTAGGTTTGTCAAACATATGTCACACATACGCTTAAATAAAAGCTTTGAAATACCTTTTTCCAAAACTAGTGCTACAATGCTCTATATTCCTCATATTTTTCATTAGGACTTTTCCAGCCTAATGGTTTCATCGGAAAATTATTATATTCTCTTACCCAATGCCTTAACTTTTCCTTAAAATCCTCAAAATTCACAAATACCCTTTTGTAATAAAACTGTTCTTGGTCTTTTCTATGACTTCTTTCTACCTTGCCATTATGTCTTGGTGTTCTAGGTTTTATTAATTTATGCTTTATTCCTAACTCTTCTAGTGTTTTTTCAAACATTGTTCTTCTTCCTACTTTATTGGTATTTAATCTGTTTGTAAATTCCATACCATTGTCAGTTTGTATACACTCTATTGGATACTTAAATTTATCTATTACTACTTTTACAAATTCACTTGCTGCGTAACTACTATGTTCCTTACTTGCCCATAATACTCTTTGTCGTGTATACTCATCTATTGCTGTGTATTGATAATATTTTTCCTCTTTTTCTTGCAGTTCCTTACTCATACATTTTTGTGGGACATACTTTACATCAATTTGTACTCTTTGCCCTGGATAATTCATTTGCTCATATGGCTTTGGTACATATTCTTTTCTCTTGCTAGGTGCTCTCTTATATATATTCTGTCTTACCATTTCTCTATATAGGCTTGTTATACTACGTGTATACCCTGCTTTTCTTAATTTCACCCACAAAACTACTAAACCTGTATCTTTATTTTTAGCTTTATATCTCTTTATTAGTTCTTTTTCTTCCTGAGTGTGCTCTCTGGGATGATGGTGCGGTCTCCTAGATTTATTTACTAACGATTGTCTTGTCCCATCATACTTTTCTATCCATCTATATATTGTCTTTCTATGTTCTTTATATCTTATTGCTGCTTCTGTCACTCCATATTTTTTTGCATATTTAATTACTCCTTGCTTATATTGTGTATCTTGTGTTATACTATTCATATGGAAATACCTCCTGTGAACAAGTTTTTGTCGTTAAAAACATTATATCACTTTGGTATTTCCTTTTTTTATTTTAGGTGTGACATATCTATTGTAAACCTATATGGCAATAGTTTTTGATAAAAAAGTTGGGAAAAATTATTATTTAAATCTGCAAATCTATCCTTCCAACATCAACTTCAATGAATTCTCCTTCTTTAATATCACTTGAGATATAATCAGAAAGTTGTAGTACTCCTTTATCCAACTTGAGAACTGTTTTCATTACAAAAAATGCTTAATTATGTCAAACATTAGTAATTTTTAATAAAAAAAGTGGACTAAAGTCCACGATATGTTGACCTTCGGTCAACAACGTCAATGAACTTTTTTGTTTTCTGTCGGTCGTTCGAGCTACTAATTAAAATTTTTGACACTGATTTCATCAGCTAAATTTTAATTAGACCGGGTTTGTACTAAGTTAAAGTTTTAACTCATAGCTCGAACTTTCCTAGAAAATAAAAAAAGAGGAGAGACGTATGGTCTCTCCCCTAAGTTCTACGGAATTACCTTAATTGTAAATCCACCATATTTTTCAGAAGCTTCACGAAATAACCCTAAAAGAGTATTCGCATATTCTCCTAAATTGTGTTTACTTACATTAAAGTCTTTCCATATAATTTCTGCCCCATCTTCATTAACCCAATTACTCGTACAATCTGTTATGCAGTCCCAAAAAGCGTCTAAATTTTTTCCATAATAATCTGGAAAGTCAAATAGCTCTTTTAGAACTAAATGAGTCTTTTGAATATTTACAAGTTCTTTTCCATCTAGTATAAATCGTTCCATACTTATTCTCCTATCCTTATCATCGTCTCTGCGTGATTAATTGTTTTATAAAACAATCCGTCGTTTGAATAATACAAACGCTCCTTACCTCTGTAACCAGAAGTATAGTTAATATCAGCCTCATACCATATTCTTCCTGTTTTGCTTGGCAACTTACCTTCTATATTTTTATACACATCGCCACCAATACTTTTACCTGGCAATACATCAGCGAGATTTCCTTTTTTTTGTTTCCAACCAGCCTTTATTGCCACATCCTTGGTAACATAATTGTCGGGTAATTTGCCATGCTTTTTGAGGTAAGCAACAACATCATCAAATTGGTTAATTATCTTTGAAGATGCCATTAACTCTGCAATAAAGTCATCCGCCTTATCTTGCGCCTTGATGCATGCTGTTCCAACCTTACCGAGTTTTCCGCTTTCTGCCGACTCTTTTATTGCACTTACCGCTTTACTTGCTCCCTTTTCTGCACCTATAGCGATAAGAACCTCAGCTGTAAATTTGCCAAATGCTCTTGCTGTTTCTTTGGCTTCCTTCGTTGCCACATTATTTAATACCTCGTAGCTCGTATTCGTCCAAAGGTCAAAAATTGCCTGTCTTTCTTCGCCACCCCAAGGAGTCAAAGCCTTTGTAAGGAAAAGCATTCCGCTAGCAGTTGACTTTATTGTATCGATTGGGTGCGTAACATTTGTCCATAAGCCCTTGCTTACACCTACTACACCGTCCCATATACCAAGCATATAGTACGCATACAAGTCGCCACCAGTTGTAGTATCTACTACCTCGAAATTCATTCCATACTGGAAAGTTTCGCCGGTAGAGTCATTTCTGGATTCAACCATTAGCGTGTACGAGCCAACATCTGTACAGTCAAAGTATCCATTAACATCATTTCCATCATAGTTGTACCACTGAGAAAGACCATC
>CAKSUD010000104.1 GCA_934500865.1 uncultured Clostridia bacterium
AATCTTAAAGTTCTGTCTATTAAATCATCTACAAAATCTATTTTTACTCCTGTTTGACAATTATTTTTTAAATTGCTATCAAAAGCAGTCATACTTTCTTTTTTATTTATCATCTTTTCAGATAAAACACCATGTTCACCGTTATATTTAAATAAGTCATAGTGTGGTGAGCGTATTCCAAGGCTTTTAGCAAATTCCTCAAAAATTAATTCGGCATAATCTGTATAATTAGTCTCATCTCCTCTAAACATATTGGTCCTAACTAAAAAAGTCGATTTCTCAGAGTCGTTTGAAGTAGAAAAGTCAAACCAGCCTTTTAGAGCTGAACCACGTTTAGCATCGTCTAGCCCAACCCCTCTATCACTGCCTCTAAATTCTTGACGTATATCTGATGCATTAAATAATCCATCATTTTCAGCTAAATTTAAGTCGATGTAACCATTTTCATCTCTATATTTTTCATATAGTTCGAGTCCCATTTTATCACCTCGATTAAATTCTAACATAGTAAAATTTAAATTAAAATACTTTATATTTAAATATTTTTACTTGTGTTTATAAATGATATGTGATAGATTATTCCTGTATACAAGGGAGGAATTTATTGTGAATATAATTGAAAAAATTATTGGCACATATAGCCAAAGAGAATTAAAAAGAATAACTCCGATAGTTGAAGAGGTTATGGCACTAGAGGATAAATATACAGCTTTATCTGAAGAAGAATTAAAGGGAAAAACTAAAGAATTAAAAGAAAGATTAAATAACGGCGAAACATTAGATGACATATTGCCTGATGCTTTTGCAACAATGCGTGAAGCAGCATGGCGTGTTCTTGGTATGAAACACTTTAGAGTTCAAGTTATAGGTGGTATTATTTTGCACCAAGGAAGAATAGCTGAAATGCGTACTGGTGAAGGTAAAACTTTAGTTGCAACTTTGCCTGTTTACTTAAATGCGTTAACCGGAAAAGGTGTTCATGTAATTACTGTTAACGATTACTTGGCTAAACGTGATAGTGACTGGATGGGAAAGGTTTATAAATATTTAGGTTTAACTGTTGGACTTGTAATTCATGGAATGGATCATGCTGCAAAAAAAGCTGCATACGATTGTGATATTACTTACGGAACTAATAACGAATTTGGATTTGATTATTTAAGAGATAATATGGTTAGAACTAGAGCAGATATGGTTCAAAGAGAACTACATTATGCGATAGTCGATGAAGTAGATAGTATTTTGGTCGATGAAGCTAGAACACCGCTTATTATTTCTGCACCTGCCGAAAAATCTACCGATATGTATAAAATGGCTGATAGGTTTGTTAGAACATTAAAGCCTAAGATTATAGTTGAGTCTGATGAAAAAGAAATTGATGATGGCGATAACGTCGGAGATGACTATGACTATATTGTAGATTTAAAGGCAAATACAGCTACACTTGTATCACGTGGAACTAAGAAGGCGGAGCAATATTTTAATATTGAGAACTTGGCTGATTCTGAAAATGGTACAATTGCTCATCATATAAACCAAGCATTAAAAGCTCATGGAATTATGAAAAATGAGAAAGATTACGTTATAAAAGATGGTCAAATTATAATTGTTGATGAATTTACCGGAAGACTTATGTTTGGAAGAAGATATAACGAAGGACTTCACCAAGCCATTGAAGCAAAGGAAGGTTTGCAAGTTCAAAACGAAAGTAGAACATTGGCTACAATTACATTCCAAAACTATTTTAGAATGTATGAAAAGTTATCCGGTATGACAGGTACAGCGATGACCGAAGAACAAGAATTTCAGGATATATATAAGTTAGATGTTATAGAAATACCTACAAACCGTCCTATGATAAGACGTGACTTAAATGATGTTGTATATAGAACTGAAAAGGGTAAGTTTAGGGCAGTTGTAGAAGAAATAAAGAAGAGTCACGAAAAAGGCCAACCGGTACTAGTTGGTACGATTACTATTGAAAAATCTGAAGAATTAAGCGGAATGTTAAAACGTGAAGGAATAAAGCATGAAGTGTTAAATGCTAAGTACCATGAAAAAGAAGCACAAATCATTTCACAAGCCGGAAAATATGGCGCAGTTACAATTGCAACAAACATGGCTGGACGTGGTACAGATATTATGCTTGGCGGTAACTCGGAATATTTAGCAAAGCAAGAAATGAAAAAACAAGGTTTCTCAGATGAAATGATTGTTGAAGCTACCGGTTTTGCTGAAACAGATAATCAAGAAATAATAGATGCAAGAAAGGCCTTTACTAAGTTAAATGATGAATATAAGGCTAAAATCGAAGAGGAAAGAGCAAAGGTTGTTGAAGCTGGCGGACTTAAGGTTATAGGAACAGAAAGACATGAGAGCCGAAGAATAGATAACCAGTTACGTGGACGTGCCGGACGTCAGGGAGATCCGGGAGAAAGTAGATTCTTTATTTCTCTTGAGGATGATTTGATGAAGTTGTTCGGTGGAGATAGGATTCTAAATATGGTTAATGCTATTGGAGGAGCTGAAATGGAAGATAATGTTCCTATTGAAATGGGGATCATATCAAGTTCTATTGAAAATGCTCAAAAGAAAGTTGAAGGCAGAAACTTCTCAATTCGTAAACATGTATTACAATATGATGATGTTATGAATTTGCAGAGAGATTTGATTTACAAGGATAGAAGAAAAGTATTATTCGGTGAGAGTGTATCTGATAACATCAAGAAAATGGTGCAAACTGTTGCAAGTGATGTTGTTGCAAGATTTACTACTGAGAAATATGTTGAGGATTGGGATTTTGAAGGTTTAAGAGCTAGAGTTGAATACATTTACAATATTCCTGATTTTACAGTAGAAAAAGAGGAAATGAATGGACTTACTCAACAAGACTTAATAGAAAAATTGACTGACAGAGTAATGAAAATTTATGAAGATAAAGAGGCTGAATTCGGAACAGAGACATTTAACAACATTGAAAGAGATGTACTGCTTAGTGTTGTAGATGAGCATTGGATGGATCATATCGATGCTATGGAACAGTTAAAACGTGGAATTTCAATTCGTGGTTATGCACAAAGAGACCCTGTCATAGAATATAAATTTGAAGGAAATCAAATGTTTGAGGAAATGATAAATTCTATACAAGAAAATGTTACAAGAGTAATGTTCCACATTAGAATTGACAGAATCCCTGTAAGAAGTAAGCAAGGCCCTAGAGTTATGAACGAATCAAGAGGTGAAGACGGAGAATCTCCTAAGAAACCTGTAATAGCCAAGAAGGAAGATACAATAGGCAGAAATGACCCATGTCCATGCGGAAGTGGAAAAAAATATAAAAACTGTTGTGGTAAATAGCCCATAAAATAAGGGCTTGTGAGATTTTGAAAAGTTCA
>CAKSUD010000105.1 GCA_934500865.1 uncultured Clostridia bacterium
TCAAGCTGTCCGATCAGATACTCCGTCTCCGTGTCCATCGCTCCCTGAATCAGAAGCACCGGCTGTTTTTTGAAATCGTAATTTTGCATAAGTTTCCTCTTGAACTATATTACTTTGTTTGATGGTTTTCATTTTACTATATCTACATTTCTAAGTCTCTGTCAATCCCCACATCATCCTTGCACTATTCTATTTGTCATATTCACAGATATATCCAAGCATTCCCTGATACGATGGTGCAGCAGATAAAATATCATTCGGCACATCATTAAAGTAGAAATTTTCTTCGCTACGTTTATAGAATAAAACCAGACAGGACTCATCTACCTCACACCCATCTTCGGTTAATCCTGTGTAACTTGGTTCTCCTTCCATCCAACACTTCCACAGCGCAAACGAAACTGGACAATTGTCTTCATCTACCCAGTGATAAGACGACCACCTCCCATTTCCAAGTTTCATCCGTCTTGCACCGATCCAGAAAACACAATTCTTTTTATTCTCCTGTTCAATCTGGGAAGTAATTCTTTCAAATTCTTCTGTTGTTGTAATTGTTGCCAGATATCCACCTCTTTCAACACATAATTTTTCTGCTTCTTGCCATGTAGCATCAGCTATAACTAATTCATATCGATGTTTTGCAGACGATACCTCCCCTGTTCGCAACATACATAATATTTCGTCCCATACATAATACCTGTTCGGTGTAACCGCATTTTCTTCATCATATACCTGCTCTAGCTTTTTATAATATTCTTTATATGTAGTTTCTTCTCCATTCCAGGAATAATACTTACATATATATCTTCCTTTTTCATCCCTTTCTGCTTCTTCATTTATAAATTCTTCATAATAACCTGTGGCAACTCTTTTCCATTTTCCATCTTTAATTTTATAAATATCATCATAATAAGCGCCCTGACATCCCTCCGAATTATTCAATAAATTCTTTCTCTCCTCATAAGAAAAAAATAGTCTTGACGTCTGCAGTACATCAATATATCCATCTTTATACGTCAATATAAGACATCCACTAGCTTCAACCATGCCATCCAAAACCAATTCCGGTATATCATCATCATTCACATATATAAGACTATACAAAAATGTTTTTCCTACATTATTACGTCCCCATACATTCCATAAATACTCCTCATATGCTTTACGCCAGTCATCTTTATAATGCGACTGATAACGCCATGATGTTATATTATCCCTCCCTGGCACTAATTCTGTCTTTTGCAGTTTATCTTTTTCTTGCTGGGCGCTCTCCTGTTTTGATTGTGTATACCTCCAAAAAGACTGTTCTTCACCCAGCTGACATGCGTCACCCTTTATTCCGAATGCTATAGCTCCTACCAAAAATAATAAGCCTATTTTTCCTCTCATACAGTTCCCCCCCATTTCCCATGCATTTCATCAATCAGTAAAGAGTTTCTGTCGGATATCATATCCTCTGTATTTGCTCTCCAATGCATAATACTTTTGTTCATTGATTTTCTTTAGTTCTCCTAATCGCATTTCTATATCGCTAATGTCTCCCTCTCCCTTTACCAAAAACATATATACATCTGCTTTTAAATCTCGTAACTTTTTGTCACTATATGGTATTCTTTTTACCTGCTCTGTCACATTCACTTTTCTCTTTACATCTGGTATTTGAACAGGCATTTGTATGCTGTTAGAAATATTTTGTTCTTCCATACTCTCCAACACTTCCTGAACATTCAAACACTTTCCATTTATCACAGGTAATTTTATCTCAACATTTCCCACAAAAAAGCCACGTTTCGTACTAGCTCTTATCTCCATGAACTCTATCATTGTTTTTTTTATTCCATATTTTTGAATTGTTAAAAACATTAAATAAAAACGAATTATATCAAAATCATCTACCGACCTGAATTTACTTTCATCTTCAATCAGATAAGGTACATCATTATAAACATATCCTGTAAGCACAGCAGCTATAACAAATTCTCTGATATTAATAACCGATTTTCGATTCAATCCCTGCTCAAGTATACCTATTGCCTCATATATGTTTTCTAACGTCTTCCCATTTAGTTTTGTAATCAATCTATATCCAATAAAAATATTCTTTTCATATGCTTTTATCTTTTTCTTCACTTTTATCAAATACTTTTCTGGACTCGTTGCCAACATCGCAATTATCTCTTTATTAGCAGAACATCTTCTAAATCCCCTTCGCCGCACTGCTTTACTTGCTTGAATACTCATTTTTTCCGCATTTATGACTGTATAATATTGCAACAAACTTCCTTCTACTGTTCTTAAGGTTCCTTTATTAAATAACAACTCCTCTTTTACTAGCGTCCCAAAATCACTAGCCTCATATTGCTTTTCACCACAGTCAATCCAAAATTCCCGCTTATTTTTATACCCTCTCTGAGCCGAAACGCAATTATTCTCTTGCTGTTTGTCTTTATGCGTATGGCCAAATATATTCCAATAGTTATCCGCAACATTCATTTTGGTTTCAGAACTCCACCAACAATCTTTCGATTTTTTAGTAAAATCGATCATGGGAAAATGTGACAAAATAATAATTTTTTTTCAGTTGCTATTATATTATTTGCAAACTCAATCCACTTGTTATGACGTTCTATTATGTCAATACACGAAAAATTTCTTACTTCTTTCACTTCCGGCAAATTATCAAAATATTCTAGATCTACTCTTTCCCCATTTCTTTTAAAACTTGTCCATCCAGTATCGCCAATAAAACATACATCCCCTATATAATACTTCTTACCAGATATCAACAATCTAAAATATTTATATCGCTTTGTCTTTTCCTCAAACATTTCTATTACTTCATCATATGACTTTAATCCTGCGCTCCAATAATCATGATTACCCAAAACAAAAAATCCCTTTATTTCTTCTCTCTCCATCTTTTCAATAAATTCCATTGTTTTTATATAATCACTATAAAAATCTCCGCAAACACACAATATTGCGCTACTGTAATTTTGCTTTACATAATTAACAAATTCATCCTCTTTCCTTTGAGCCTGTTCTAACATATAATGCCCCTCTGTATAGTCAA
Organism: uncultured Clostridia bacterium; assembly: GCA_934500865.1. GTDB lineage: Bacteria > Bacillota > Clostridia > TANB77 > RGIG9151 > RGIG9151. Next base: position 3,074 of record CAKSUD010000105.1, read on the forward strand.
AATGCAAATCTGAAATAAAAACTATATTGGAGACAGCATTATGTATATCAAATTTATTTTTTTCACAAATTTTCAATTCCATATATTTTCTCCTTATATACTCTTATATCTATTTCATTAAAATCATCTACTACAATCATATTATAGCAATTATCTACAAC
>CAKSUD010000106.1 GCA_934500865.1 uncultured Clostridia bacterium
ATATTATACCAATTGAAAAAATTAGATTGTAGAAAATATGCAAATAAAGATATAATAAAAAATACTATTATAACTAATGTTCTTTTCATAAGATCTCCTTTTTCTAGAACATTATTATAACAGTATTTTTTAATTTTTTCAAGAGTTAGATATCTTTATATTGTCTATACTTAATAAATCCAAAAGCTCCTATTACTGCAATTACTATTATTGGTATTATGTATGTTTCTCCTCCTGTACTTGCTATTTTACCATCCTTTGTTGTGTTATCTTTTGTAATATTATTTGAGTTTACATCTGTGTTTTTATTTTTTATCTGAATGATATTGATACTATCATTTGCATTTTCGTTTGTAACATCTTTGTTAGCATCGTTGTTATCATTGTTGTTTTTATCTTTTGCTCTAACTTCTATTGGAAGTGTTGCTGTTACTGTTTTTCCATCTTCAGTATATGAAATTGTTATTGTTGAGTTGCTTGTTGAAAGTTCTGTTATTGGGAAACAGTTGTAATTGTTTATCACTTTACTGCTTCCATCACTGTATATTGCTGTTACCTCCATTCCGGTTTTATTGAATTTTTCTCCTTCTATATATTTTACTTTATCTGGATTTTTAGTTACTTCTATTTTTACTAATGTTTTTGCTGGTACTACTTTTGGGGTTACAGTTATATTTAAATTTGCTGTTTTGCCCTCATATTTAACCGTTATTAAGGTTGTAGTAGTCGTTAATGCCTCTGTTGGTGTATATGTATAATCTGTTACTATTTCTTGTGAATTATCACTATATGTTGCTGTTACTTCCATGCCTGTTGGGTCAAATACTTCACCTTCTGTATACGTTGTTTTTGTTGGAGTTTTTGTTATTTCTATTTTAGTTACTGCCTTTACCGCTCCTTCATGAAATTTGCAATCTTCACATGAGCATCCAATACAAAATACTGCATCACAATCATTGCATCCACAATTACACTCTGAAAAATCTTTAAAGCATGGCATTCCCTCTCCGTAGTCAGTATCTTTACCAGAAACTCCTAAATCTATAGCATAATAACATAAAGCATCATATACTTCATCTGCTGTAAACTCTTTTTCATAGCTTTTTATTGTTGCTGCCGCTGCTGCAATATGTGGACAAGCATGTGAAGTCCCATCAGCTATACAACATTGTTCTGAACCAGTTGGTAATAATACCAAAATGTCTTTTCCTGGTGCAGCAAAATCGACCATTGAACCATAATTTGAAAAGCTTGTATATGTCAAGTCATTTTTTTCTGAATTTTTTGCTTCTAAATACGTTTCTCCTATTATTTGTCCATTTTCTCTTCCTATTTTATTTGTTTGAAGTGCAGCTACTCCCATAACATTAGGGTAAGATGCTGGATATATGTTTTCTCCATTTACTCTATTTCCGTTTTCATCTCCATTTCCGACAGCAGCTACTACTACTATACCTTTGTCATTTGCTTCTTGGAATATTCTTTTCATTTCTACAGTAGATGTGCCAGTCCAACCTAAACTTAGATTTATTACATCAACATTTTGATCTATTGCATACCTCATAGCATCATATACATATGCAAGAGATGTAGTTCCTTCATCATCTTCTGCCTTTATTGGTAATATTTTAACATTACTTGGTGTGCAATCTAAAATGATACCTCCTGTGTGAGTTCCATGTCCATATAAAGCTCCATCAACAGTTTCAGCTCTATCAGTTATATCTGTAGAGTTTTGTGCAACATTTTTGTATCTATTATCTATTCTATCTCTTAAATTATTTTGATTAAGGCTTGAATTTGTCAAATCAAACCCAGTATCTATTACAGCTACTACAATGTCTTCTTTTGTTGTATTACTATTTATTTTAGATTGAGTTTCGTTTAAACCCATTGTATAAACTCCCCAAGATTCTGTTTGTCTTCCTCCCATATCATATGTCATTGTCATTGTCTTGGCCACTTCTTGTAACTTAATATTTGCATCTATTTCAACACTTTTAATATCTTTATTGTTTACAAACTTTTCATATGCATTTTTAGTATCTTCCTCGGTCTCATATTTTATTACATATTTCCCAGTTGGTAATTTGTTTACACTTTTTGAGTTAAATGTTTCTTTTAGTTCTATATCAGTTGTTACTATTAGCCTTTTTGATGAAAAATCTCTTTGGATTATTTTATCATTATTGGCTGTTATCTGCATATTGGTATTTCTACTACTTGCAAACCATATAGTTCCTCCTGCAAGTAATCCTACAATTATTACAACTAATATTGCTAGTTTGATTTGTTTTTTCTTTTTCTGAATCACTTATATCCTCTCCTTTATATCTTTTCACATATCTATTATGACATATTTCTTCAATTTGTCAATACCTTTTAGTGTTTTTGTTTCCTTATTTCCCTAAGTCTTAGCTTGTTTTATGTTTTATGACATTTATATGTTATTTTTTTTACTTGTAATATTTTTGTAACACAATTTTAATATAAATGTAATATTTTTATGACGAATTTTGTTGTATAATTAGTGTGTACAAATGAATTTAAAAAAGGAGCCACTAATGAACATGGATTTTTTGTTGAAAAAGGAAGGAATTATTAATACAAAAGAGTTAACTGCTAGTCAAATTAAAACCATATCAAAAGATCTTTCTATAAAGCTTTGTCTTGCTTTCCCAGAACATGACCTGGATAGACAAGCTCTATATACTTCTTTTTGCTCTCTAGATATGTTCACAGCTACTATGCCTAAAGACTCTAGTGGTGCTAAGTATGTTGCTAATTCTAATGCAATATACTTTAATGAAAATTTGGACTTTGCATCTATTCCAGATGTAGCTATGCATGAGTGTATCCATTTTTTACAGGAAGGTAGATTGTTAAACAAAGACAATTTTGTGGGTTTAACTTCCTTCTCTTCTGGATTAGCTCTTAATGAAGCTGCTGTACAGCTTATGGCTTCAGAAGCAAATATGGCTGATATTTCAGAAGAAAAATATTTTGATATTTCTATAAAAACAATTAGTCCAAATTACTATCCTTTGGAGTGTACTTTAGTAAATGAAATTTCTTATTTCACTGGTACATATCCAT
>CAKSUD010000107.1 GCA_934500865.1 uncultured Clostridia bacterium
TATCCCTCTTGATACTCGTCAATAAGTCTATGCTCATAAAAAGCCTTTACATCATAACTTCCGTCTTCTTTGTAAAACATTAACATACTCTGATACACTCCTTCCAATGTTTTATCTTTTTTTACTATACGACTACTTGCTAAGATATTTTCAATATTCTTCAAGCTTATCCTGGTTAAAGCTTTAAAATACTCGTATATTTCTTGTTTGCCTTTAGTATATTTGATAGTTTCTAACTTGTCAAGACAAACATAGCTAATTTCTATAAATTGACTATTGTTAAAGCTTTCACTATATGTAATATCATGTTTTATAAATGGCATACTTTTTAACGAATTACCATATATAGCAATGAAGTATATTTTAATATCAGTATTGTAGGTTTTCTTACCATGCTTATCCTTCGTTACAGAAAATCTAGAAACAGCTCTATTTTGATAGTCCAAGTTTTTCAAATCAGTATTTCTTGAATACTTATTATATGCCTCAATATCCACATAAGTATTATCGTCAATTTTGTAAATTAAGTCACCAACTCGATGTACTTCTAAGGCTTTTCTTGCTGAAAGGTTTGGATCGATAAAGTGACCCTTAACTACTTTTTCATAATCAAGATGGCAAATCCAAGAAATAAGTTTAGCGGCGTAATTTGGATTTTCAAGAAGTATTTTTTTGAATACAAAATCAGTAATTATAACTGAAACATCGTTATTTTTTCTTGGAGGTTTTTTCATAGAAAATCACCACCTTTCTAAGAGGCGTAAAACTTACTCCCTCTACTACTCTTTATTACCGGAAAAGTGTCGATTTTCTTTTTTTTCTTTGCATTTTTGGCAAAGTTTTTTTTAAAATGCCAAAATTTGACACAAATTTGACACTTTTTTAGGCAATAATTTACTAGTATCTAAAAATTTTCTAAGTTTAAAAATCAAGGATTTCTTTCTTCAAAATTAAAAGAAAGTACCATGGTAATAACTGGTACTTTAAAAGAAAACATCTATAAATTCGAATATCTACTAGTTAGATATTTTCAACTTAATTTTTAACCTGTTTGATAACAGATTGGAACTGAACTTCAATGAATTACGATATAAATATTTAATCAAGAACCCTATTCTATATGTTTTGAACTAAATACTTTTTGGCTATCTTTAATTCATAGTTTTAGAGAAAGCACGGAGCGGAACGACGAACTTGTAGCTCCTCCAGCCCAAGAATTATTGAAATTGAACACACCTGCATTGGAGCCGCTGTTGGAACTGCCACCACGATTGACCCAAGGCGCAGAGCTCAATATAGTTCTAGTCCCAGTCATTTGCATGACTACTCCATTTTAACATAAAAACAACTCAATAAGAGCTGCTTCTTAAGAAAGGCTTTGACCTCAAAAATATCTATAAATTCGTTAACCTACTAGTTAGAATTTCTTTTTCATTGTTAACCTGGGTTATCCAGATTGGAACTGAACTTCAATGAATTAAAATATAAATATTTAGTTAAGAACCTCTAATAATTTGTGTTTTAAGAAAATATTTTTTGCCTATTGTTAATTCATAGTTTAAGTGCAGAAAGCACGGAGCGGAACGAGTTATTAGTATTGCTCCATCCATTATCACGACTGAATCTAAACACGCCGGCATTAGTAGTGTTGTTAGCGTAGCCACCACGATTCACCCAAGGCTCAGAGCTTTCTTGATGTTGTAATGTTCATTACAGTTCAAGCACCAGTCTTTAAAGACTTTTATATTGTAACATAATATTTGGAGATATTGTTTATTTTATGTTTTTTGAAAAACTATAAAATAATAGTGGCAAAATCTTAATTTTTGCTTTGTTTTTTCTTTTTTTATATCTAGGTTGATATATTTTGCCATACAGAATTTAAATTTCTGCAATTTGATTTAAAAAGTTATTTTATGTATATTACCTCTTGAGAGAGAAAATTCTTATTATTTTAGCACTCGGCTAACATAAAATCACCACCATTCTATCTTGTTCTCTCTCAATAAAAGAGTACTTCTGTAAATAATCAAGAGGTACTCATTTTTAGTTAGAAAATATCTAGAAATTCGTTAACCCTACTAGTTAGATATTTTCAATTTAATTTTTAACCTGTTTTATACAGATTGGAATTGAACTTCAATGGATTATGATACAAGTATTTAATCAAGAACCCCTACTTTGTGTTTTGAAGAAATGCTTTTTTACTATCTTTAATCCATAGTTTATCCAAGAAAGCACGGAGCGGAACGAACTTGCAGTATTGCCTTGGCCAGGGTTACGACTAAAGTTGAACACTCCTGCTATAGTGGAATTGTTGTAATTGCCACCACGGTCCATCCAAGGGGCAGAGCCTAAAATTTTATAGTTCAAATCCCAGTCAATTGATGACAAACTCATTGTATCATAAAAACAACTCGACATGAGTTGTTTCCTAAGAAAGGTTTTAACCTAGAGAATATCTATAAATTCGTTTCCTACTAGTTAGAATTTCTCATATCTTATTTTAACCTATTACTAGATTGGAACTGAACTTCAATGAATTATGATATAAGTATTTAATCAGAAACCTCGTTTTTGTGTTTTGAAAAAACACTTTTTTGCTATCTTTAATCCATAGTTTAACAGCAGAAAGCACGGAGCGGAACGAATTCGCTGTATTGCCCCAACCATTGTTACGATTGAAGTTGAACACACCCGCATTCGAGCCATTGTTGTAATTGCCACCACGGTCCACCCAAGGGTTAGAGCTTACGAAAAGGTGTTATCTACAGTTCTAGTCCCAGCCATTAAAGGCAATTTAATATTATCATAATTTTATTATTTGATAAACTTTTTTCTTGTTTAGGACAAGAAAAAAGTTATTTTGGCTCAAGCGCCTTGCCTCCTCACGCAGTACTCAAGGGCGTGAGGAGGCTGTCACAAAAAAAGAATATGTTTTTCATATTCCTTTGCTTTTAGTTTGTTAAATTTGGAGTGTTGCTTCGCAACTACCCAGCAGAAAGCACGGAGCGGAACGAATCATAAGAGTAGGCGCCACCGTGG
>CAKSUD010000108.1 GCA_934500865.1 uncultured Clostridia bacterium
AGGATATGATGTTAAAGATTTTGGAGCACATTCATTTAATAAAGATGATGGTTTCCCGGATTACGCATTGCCGGTTGCACGTGCTGTTGCTAATGGTGAATTTGAACGTGGCGTTTTGGTTTGTGGAAGTGGAATTGGTGTCAGTATTGCAGCTAATAAGGTTAGGGGAATAAGGGCTGTTAATTGTACTTGTGAGGATTTTGCAAGATTATCTAGACAGCATAATGATACTAATGTGATTTGTTTCCCAGGAAGATTTTTAAATATTGATGATGCTAAGAAATATTTTGATATTTGGATTAATACCGACTTTTTGGGTGGAAAATATGAAGAAAGAAATAAATTACTTGATTTCTAGTTTTACAAAGGAGAAAAGAAATGAAAGACTATATTGATATAATTATGATTTTTTCGATAGCTTTTATAACTGCATTTTTTATGACGCCGTTTGTGAAGGCTCTTGCAGTTAAACTTAATGCGATAGATGTACCTAATGATAGCAGACGTGTTCATAAGAAGCCTATTCCACGTTTGGGTGGTTTGGCAATTTTAATTGGTTTTATTATGGGACTTGTTTGTTATACGATTATTGTTGGATTTAATGACCCGACTATTTTTAATAGTCAGATTTTAGGTTTAATGCTTGGAATAATTGTTATTCAGATTGCCGGTGTATGGGATGATATAAAGCCGATAAGCGCATGGCAGAAACTTGCTTTTCAGATAGTTGCTGCGGGAATTGTTGTTGGATTTGGAGTTAGAGTTGAGTTTTTAACTAATCCATTTGTTGAGGATGGTATTTTTGAACTTGGTGTTTGGTCGATTCCACTTACTATGGTTTGGATTGTTGGAATTACCAATGCAATAAATTTTATAGATGGATTAGATGGATTGGCGGCAGGTGTTGCGACTATTTCGTCAATATCATTATTGTTTATTGCTATATATTTAAACCAACCGCAGACGATTGTCTTGACTACGGCTTTGGCTGGTGCTACTATGGGATTTTTACCGTTTAATTTTAACCCGGCAAAGATTTTTATGGGTGAAACAGGTTCGGCATTTTTAGGTTTTACTTTGGGAACTATTTCTATAATGGGATTAGTTAAGAGTTATACGGCTATTGCTATTGTTGTTCCGCTTATAGTTTTGGGATTGCCGATATTTGATACTGCTTTTGCTATTGTTAGAAGGATTGTGCATGGGAAATCCCCTATGCAGGCGGATAGAGGACATTTGCATCATAGATTGGTTGATTCTGGATTATCTCAAAGACAGTCTGTTATAATTTTATATATAATTAGTGCATTTTTGGGACTGGCTGGAATAGTTTTAATAGAGACAGGAATTTGGAAATTTACGTTGCTTATAATTGCAATTGTTATATTTATTATTGCCGGTAGCAGATACATGGCAGATATGAATGAGGAAGAAGGAGAAAATAAGAATGAAAAAGATTAAGGTTATGACTATTTTTGGAACCAGACCTGAGGCTATAAAGATGGCCCCACTTGTAAATGAATTAAAACGTGATGAGGATATTGAGGATATTGTTTGTGTTACTGCACAACACAGACAAATGCTTGACCAAGTATTAGATATATTTGGTATAGTGCCTGATTATGATTTAAATGTTATGAAGGACAGACAAACATTACCGCAAATTACGTCTTCTGTTCTTCAAGGAATTGTTGAGGTTATTGAAAAGGCAAAGCCTGATATGATTTTGGTTCATGGAGATACAACAACTACATTTGCCGGTGCTTTGGCTGGATTCTATTCAAAGGTTAAGATTGGACACGTTGAGGCTGGTCTTAGAACTTACGATAAGTATTCTCCGTTCCCTGAAGAAATGAATAGAAAATTAGTGGGAAGTATGGCTGATTTACATTTTTGTCCTACGGAAAATAATAAAAATAACTTGTTAAAAGAAAATATTCCGGGGGATGGCATATATATTACAGGAAATACAGTAATAGATGCGTTAAAGACGACTGTAAGTGATTCTTATGAGTTCGAAACGCCTGAATTGAAAGAAATTGATTTTAGCAAGAAGGTTATTGTTCTTACTGCACATAGAAGAGAAAATTTAGGCGAACCTATGGAAAATATTTTTAGAGCGGTAAAGAAAATTGCTGAAGAATACAAAGATGTTGAAATTGTTTATCCGGTTCATTTAAATCCACTGGTTAGAGAACCTGCAAATAGGATTTTAGGCGATGTAGAAAATGTTCATTTAATAGAACCATTAGATGTTCAAGAATTGCATAATTTAATGGATAGGGCATATTTAGTTATGACTGATTCGGGCGGACTTCAAGAGGAAGCACCGGCACTTGGTAAGCCGGTATTGGTTTTACGTCAAGAAACAGAACGCCCTGAGGCTGTTAATGCAGGTACTGTTAAAATGGCTGGAACTAACACAGAAGAGATTTATAGATTAGCGAAGATGTTACTTGATAATAAAGAAGAATATGAAAAGATGAACAAGGCCGCAAATCCGTATGGAGATGGAAAGGCATCATCTAGAATTGTTCAGGCTATTAAATTTTATTTTGGTGTTGCCAGCGAACCACCTATTGAATTTTAATTTGCATAGAAGCAAAATGTGACATATTTTAGGTTTGTACGAGAGTATACTCTAATTAAGGGGGTGTACTCTCTTTGATTATATATGCGGACCAGATGTTTATTGAGAATTTTATTATGAATTATATAATTTTGTATATGACAGCTAAGTTCTGTGGTATAGAATTTAAGTGGTACAAACTTTCGATAGGCGCAATTATTGGGGCATTATATGTTATATTTAGCTATGTTTTTTTATTTTATAATGAACCCCTTGTTTTGGGAAAAGTTTTACTTTCTGTGTCAATTGTGTATTTTAGTTTTTTTCCAAGAGAACTCAAAAAATTTTTTAAGCTTTTGATATGTTTTTATGTGATTACCTTTTTTATCGGGGGTATAAGCTTTGGATTAGCATACTTTTTTAATGT
>CAKSUD010000109.1 GCA_934500865.1 uncultured Clostridia bacterium
GTTCAAGACAATGAAACATCAGGCGTTATTAAGAAATTTGTTACAACCATTACAGATAATCGTCCAGAAGCAGAACGCGAATTAAAAGGTGTTTTAAAAATTGACATGAGTGATGGAATTGGTTTTTCAACTATTCATTCAAATTGGTTAAAAAATCTTGAAATATATGCAGATGGGAAAAAATTAACATATTTGACAGGACGTTATGACGGTGGATATTATTTGAATGATGCTAGCACTGTTGATGTTATCGTCCATTTTGAAGATTATTATCAAAATATAGATTATAGTAGTAACTCATCGTCGAGCCAGTGTCGTAATGGATATTCAAATTATTCATGCTTTATCAAAAGCTTATCTTTTAACTTTGGTAGTAATGACTCATTGAAAAATGTTAAAGAATGGAAGGTCGTTCTTACTGAAAAAATTTTTCAAGAAGCAAGTAAAGTTATAAATACAGTTACATATAGTGATTTAACCAATAAAATTGATGATATAACTGCTATAGCAACCACTCAGAGTGATAGGTTATGTATGAATTGTGGAAATTTCGCAGCAAAACCTCTTTCTAATTTAAATTCAGCTCCTACTGAATATGATGTAGATTATAAATGGCAAAGTGACGGCAATTATGTTGAAATGAATTTTGATACATCTTTTCACACAAAGAGTGGTTTATACTACTATTTAAGTTCAAAAATCTTTGGCTCTTCTGATAAATTTGAAGATAGCTTTGAATTATATATTAATAATTCTTTAGTTAAATTTGTAAAAGCTAATTCTATTGCACTAACTGTTTGGGACACAGCTGATCATGCTGTGGAATTACAAATGAAAAAAGTTCTTAAAGGTAATTACAGTGCTTATTTTAGTGGCTCTTCTTATTGCTATTATGATGAAACTTCTAAAAAGTATAAATGTGTAGAGGTAAAAAAAGATTATGCAGTATGGCGTAGTGAAAATATGAATGAAAATGATGAATATTATTGGATAGTATTTGATATGAAAACAATGCTTAATGCATATAAGTATAGCGAAACTCGAACTGGTCGTGAAGAATTTGCAAAATATAAGTATGTAGGGTGGTATCCTTATGTATACGATACAAACCTTAATGAAGCTGAAAAATTACAAGTAAAAATGTATATCTTTAATATATCTAAAAAAAATGTCTCCTTGAAAGTACCATATAAATTGGGTCTTACAAATAGATTATCTTTAGATAGTAATAGTATGTATTATGATAGAACTAATTTGGATGAACAATTTACTGATAATAGTGATTTGAAATATTGTATGACGGGAGATTATGGAAAATGTATTGTTACCCGCAGCGAAACAGTTACAGAAAGAGAAAAAGATCTAAAAAAGTATATGTCTATTCAGTCTGAAAATATGATTGATGGTATTATAAAATGGGAAGTAGATATTAATACTTCAGAAATAGCTTATTTTTATGATAAAAATTATGCTTTTAGCCACAATTGGTATTATACAGGAGTATTTTTAGGTTTGCCGTCAGATTTGGAATTAATGAACGGTAATTCAAACTATTTTTATGACCTAGAAAGTAAGACAGTTAAAAGGGATTATATGTCAAATACAGGTGAGAAAGTGTTGATTAGTTATGATCCACTTTATGTTTGTAAAGATTCAACGTGTAATTCATTACATGACAATGGCCCTGGATTTAATAGCGGTGGTACCATAAATGAAGCGTTGATGATGTTAACAAAGCAATATATTCCTGAATATGATAATTATCGCACATATTATACTGTAGGAAATTTTGCTGACTACATTGATAATAATCATTTAAAATTAATATTTTTTACTAGAGAAAAAGCCGATGCACCAGCAAGTCTAGACAGTGATGGAAATCATCAGATATATTTTCAGTTCTCGCCTGCTGGAAGCTCAGCTCTTAATGGTGGAGGAAATCCATCTTTCAACATCAATTATGTTAACAAAGCTGTTGCTTTAAATAATGTAAAATTGAGTAAAAATAGCGAAGAAATTACAACTTTAGATGATAAAAGTGAGAATAAAAATCTTATTAAATGGCAACTAAACGCGAGTGCTAAAACGACTTTAGAAAATTTTACAATAAACAATAGAACATCTTTACCGACCGAACTATATTCACCAACTAATTTAAGTGGAGTTTACCAATTTTCAGAAAAATTTAACGGTACCTCAGCTCCTTACACAAAACTTAAATCGATACATATTAGCGGTAACAATAGATATTACAATTTGAGTAGTCCTATACTTACTTTTTATTATAACTATGATCTTACACTCGATCAGAGTGACTTAGAAAACTTCATTGACGAAGGTGTTACTGTTGCTGAAAAGTGTATAGATGAAGATAAGGCTAATAAAATTTGTGTAAAGATTAATTATAATGTCGATGAACAATGTGCCACAGATAAGTCTTGTTTAATTAGCAAATATGGTGAGAATTATCGTGAAAAATTACTTGCTGTTTCAAACGGCTTTAACATAAGTGTACGTGGTCTCTTAAATGCAGAGTATTTAAGTATAGAATACGTTACTGAAACTGATGATAAAGCAATGTATGATGACTTACTAGTAGATGACAATCCAGGCTTGTTAGTAGATGATTCAAAATATGTTTTAACAAGTGAAACTAAAGCATTCGATTGGGGAGCTCAAAATAGTAGTTATACGACTGAACCTTATTCAGAATCGGCTACAGCTACGGCTGAGACAAGAGTTCTTGCTGACATTTATGTTAATAAAAAGACTACAGAAGTAAATGAAACAGTTCCTGAAGGTCGTTACTACCTAAGCCGTGATAATACTAAAAATACTATTTTAGCAAGAATTGGTTATGTTCCATCCGCCTACGTGGATTTTAAAGATATTATGTTAGGTTTTGAACAGTACTCAGATCGTAAAAATATCGATGATGATGCTTATCTAATCGATGAAAGCAA
>CAKSUD010000110.1 GCA_934500865.1 uncultured Clostridia bacterium
ATTTCCTGTCTTTTAAGTTTAATTTTATATATTACGTCTGCTCGTCTTTCCATTAGGTATGTGGTTGTAAACTCTTTATCTGCTAACTCTATATTTTCTTCATTTCACTCTTTTACCCAATCTCCCTTTACGAACGTTTTTACTAATTGTATAAATTGTGACTTTACTTCAAATAAAACCTTAAAGCCTTTATCCCTTTGCCGTAAGTTTGTATTATATACATACGGCGTTTCACTTAATGTAAGAGCTACATTTTTTAGCCCTTGTAGTTCGAACTGCATTGATACCTCTTTTCTCCGGCCCTTTTTTTACTATATTATTCCATTTTTTGTTGTTTGTCAATAGCTTTGGATTAATTATTTATATCTTTGAGTTAACTTGTTGACCATTTGGGACAGGTTTAAAAAAGAAAAAACATGCAACTAGCTTTTTCGGCTAATTACATGTCTTAATTTTGTTGACCAAAAAGAACCGTCCCTAATGGTCAGTTTAGGATTTTACTGAAAAATCTATTTTTCTTGTTTCTAAATTTACACCTGTTAGAACTACTTCAACTGTATCTCCAAGTTTATATACTTTATGTTTTCTGTCACCTACTAGCGAATATTGTTTCTCATTATACACATAGTAATCGTCCTCAATATTTTCTACTCTTACCAATCCTTCAATAGTATTATCAAGTTCGACAAAGAAGCCAAAAGATGTAACTGAGGAAATAACTCCGGTAAAGGTTTCACCAATAAATTCCTTCATATATTCAGCTTTCTTAAGGTCGACAGAATCTCTTTCAGCAAGTTGAGCCTCTCTTTCTTTTTCTGAGGCGTGTTTAGAGCCTTCAACAGATAGCTTTCTTAATTTCTTCTCACGTTTATCACTTCTAAACTTATAATCATTTTCAATAAGTTCACTCATTACTCTATGAATAAATAAATCCGGATAACGTCTTATTGGAGACGTAAAGTGGCAATAATACTGAGCTGCCAACCCAAAATGCCCTGTATTAGTCGGACTATATCTTGCTTGTTGCATAGAACGAAGCATTAAGGTAGAAATAATTCGCTCTTCCGGCTTACCCTTAACATCTTCTAATAATTGCTGAAATGCCATAGGTTGGAGTTGGGTTAATCCCTTAATCTTATATCCATAGTTATATATAAACTTAGAAAATTCCTCTAATTTTTCTGTATCCGGTAAATCGTGAACCCTATACATAAACGGAACTTCTAGCCAGAAAAATCTCTCGGCAACAGTTTCATTGGCTGCCAACATAAAATCCTCAATTATATTATTAGAAATAGTCAACTCGTATTTCTTTATTTCAACCGGCTTACCTTCCTTATTTAATACAACTTTAGCCTCAGGTATCTCAAAATCTATACTTCCACGCATAGTTCTACGTTTTCTTAATATGTTTGAAAGTTTCTCCATAAGTTTAAAGTCAGGTACAAGTTCTTTGTATCTTTCGATCAAAGCCTTATCCTTGTTCTCTAAAATCTTGGTAACATCAGAATAGTTCATTCTTTCATTAACATTTATAACGCTTTTAAATATTTCACTATCTATAATTTTTCCGGTAGAATTTATTTTCATCATAACTGAAAATGCTAATCTGTCTTCCTTCATATTTAAGCTACAAAGTCCATTAGAAAGTTTCCTTGGTAACATTGGTATAACCCTATCCACAAGATATACACTAGTTCCACGTTCATAAGCCTCTTTATCTAGCGGAGTGCCTTCTTTTACATAGTGAGACACATCGGCAATATGAACCCCAAGTAAGTAATTTCCGCCCGGCAACTTTTCGATAGAAACAGCATCATCTAAGTCTTTTGCATCCTCTCCATCAATTGTTACCATTCTAACATTCCTTAAGTCTCTTCTGCCTTTATAATCCTTTTTATCTAACGTATCAGGAATGGCTTTTACTTGTTCTAAGACTTCTATTGGGAAATCTTCTGTCAAATCGTACTCGCACATAATAGACAGTATATCCACTCCTGGTTTACCTAGTTTTCCAAGTCTTTGAACAACTTTGCCTTCTGCTGCTCTTCTTCCTTCAGGCCATTTAATAATTTCTACTGCCACAATCTCATTATCTCTTGCACCTGCAAAATAAGCCTTAGGTATAAAAATATCTTGAGTTATTTTTTTATTATTAGGCACAACAAAAGCAAAGTTTTTATTTTTTTCAAACTTTCCAATAATCTTCTTATGACTTCTCTCAATAATTCTGGTTATAATTCCCTCCGGACCACGCTTTTCATCACCGGTAGATACGACTCTTACTTCTACTCTATCTCCATTAAACGCACCTTTTATATCAGCAGGCGCGACAAAAATATCAGTTTCATTTTCATCATCAGGAATTACGAAACCAAAGCCTCTCTCATTCGCTTCAAAAGTACCTTCTATTAATAAATTCATAATTTAACCTCCACAAACAGAAAAGGACCTTGCTAAAAGGTCCTTTTTGCATCAATTATTAAGCATTCCAAAAAATAGTTAATGCTAAAGATGTAATAACAAAAATAATAGCAGCATAAGTTGTCCATCTTCCAAGCATACCGTTTAATGTTCTAGCCTTATTCTTACCAAAGAAAGTTTCAGCACCACCGGCAATTTCTCCAGAAATACCAGCGCTTCTTCCTGATTGAAGAATAACTATCAAGATAAGTGATAAACATACGATAACATGTAAAACTACCAATATTGTTTTTACCATAATTATTTCGACCTCCAAATTATTATACTCATCAACTTTATTATCATACCACAGC
>CAKSUD010000111.1 GCA_934500865.1 uncultured Clostridia bacterium
GGTATGGATTATATGGGAGCTATTATTTGGCAGAAGACCACCACGATGAATACTTCTGGCGGCGGTGCCATTATGGGTAGTTTCCCTTATCCTCGCAATGGCATCCTTAAAATGGATTATGAGTTTATTCTACTTTTCAAAAAATTAGGTAATGCTCCTAAGCCCACGCAACAGCAAAAAGAACAATCTGCAATGACCAAAGAAGAATGGGGACAGTATTTTTCTTCTCATTGGAATTTCAATGGTGTTAAGCAGATGGGGCATATCGCTATGTTCCCGGAAGAACTTCCTAAACGACTGATTAAAATGTTTTCCTTTGCGGGAGAAACGGTGTTTGATCCGTTTGCGGGGAGTGGTACGACATTGCTCGCTGCAAAGAATCTTGGTCGAAATTCTATTGGTTATGAAATCAACAAAGATTTTGAACCCATCATTCGTGAGAAATTAGGATCAGATCAGCTCAAATTAGGGGATGATACAAAGGTGCTTTTTGCAGAAGACGAAATCGGAAACATTTCTTCTTTTGATCAGCTCCCTTACATTTTCAGTGATCCACATCGGATGGACAAAAAGGTTGATGTAAAGAAACTCCAATTCGGTTCAAAGATTGATCAGTCTGAAGCAAAACGCGATGAACTTTTTGGTGTAAAGCAAGTAATTGCCTCTGATAGAATTGAACTTAGCAATGGACTTGTCGTTCGTCTGCTGGGTATCAAACCTAACCCACTATATCAAGGACAAGCTATCAGTTTTTTACAAGAGAAATTCCATAAGCGAAAGGTTTTCTTAAAGTATGACACTATAAAATACGATGCAGAAAACAATCTTATGTGCTATGTGTATCTTGATAAAAAAACCTTTGTAAACAACCACTTGGTAAGAACGGGATATGTTGATGTTGATACATCGTTTGACTATACCTGTAAGAAGAAATTTATGGATTCACTTCCTAAGTAACATCAAAGTAAAAAGGAAGGAGTCAAATTCACAATTCCTTCCTTGAAACTTATTTTGGCCTCATTTGTAGTAGTAAATCACGCTCTGCCATTATCTTCTTTTCGATGTCTTTTGACACCTCTCCGTTTACTGGCATAACAATAAAAACTTTGCCTCCAAAATCACGCATAAAAGCTTTGTGTCCAGCTTCTTCTGAAGAACGTGCTTTACCCATATATATCGACAAATTAGCAGACTTATATGTGGATGGTTTAACTTGTAATCCTATTTTATAGCCATTTACATCTGTCCAAAGGTCAACCCAATAAGGCGATCCTTCTACTTCGCTTGGGGCATCGTAAAATGGAATGTCTCCAATAGTCAGTGCCGGTTTCATCATCTGCCGTGCTCCTTAAGATATCCCTCATATTGTCTGTCAATCACTAAATTGTGTATAAAATCTATACAATCGTCCCGAGTAATGGACTCTATTAACGCTGGGAAAAATCTGTTTTCCCCTGGAAGAACATTATGAACTTTATCGTATAGTCTAAGCCCTATATTTACAATTTGCTCCCTTGTTCTAACATTGGAGTAATAGTAATCTTCCCATTCTTGCAAACTGTTAGGGGACCACAAGCGAATAGAATCAGAGGTAGAGCCGACATTCACCTTCTTGTTCAACCCCCAACGACTGGTCGTATAATTAAGAATAAATTCTTTGTTTGCTATTGGCATATACTGTTCTCCCTTTATTTTTCAACTTCAATGGTCAACCCTGTTTTGGTTTTGGTGTAATAGATCATCTTTACAGCGATAGTCTCGGACAAACGTCCCATAGTTTTGTATGTATCGGGCTTTACCGAATATGGAACATTTCCGACATAGCCATCAATACCAACAGATTCTTCTTCTGGCGTAGCAAGACGATAAGTTGTGCCGTTGCGTTCTGCCAAAGAAGCTAAAATCGCCTTCTGAACATACATACCGTTGAATGTCTTATAAATGACGAGATCTTCAACCCAATGTTTAACCATTTCACGATCAATAAGCGGAATAGCATCACGGAGATTCTGCACCTGTGCATAAATCTTATCAGTTGCTTTTTCAAAGGCATCGGGATATCTTTCTACATACCAATCATGCCAGTTCTCAATGGTGATTTCTTCGCCGGAAGACATAAATTCCGGAAACAACTCGGACATCTGACCGACAACAACAGGACGAGTGCCCTGTGCATTTTGATTTGCCCAGTTGATTAACTGAGAAGTGTATTTTGGAAACCTGAAAGTATCGCTTTCGTTGTAGCTTTCTATGTTTTCGTTTTTTAGTGTGTACTTCATTTGTTCCACCTCGCGTAATTATCGTTAGCCATTTTTTGCGTTTTTCTCATGCCGCTGATTCGTTTTTCATAATTAGCGTTATAGTCATCCATTTCTTCGTCTGTTTGAGCAATAAAATAACCCTTGTTACAAGAAATCAATGGCAATCCATACTCTTCCGCAGTATCCCATATAGCTTGTCTACTGACCGACTGCGTATCCTCCATAGGAAACCCCATAGCTTCACTTATACGTTTAGCTGCGATAGCATTTTTTCTACCACGGTGTTCCATCAAAATATCCTTAATCTTTTCGCTCATCGTGAACCTCCAAAAACAATTTATATGTTTCAATTTCAAGCGCATCGGCTATGCGCTGAATATTTTCAAGTGAAATACTCCTGCGATAGCACTCGATAGCACTGATATATGTTCTATGAAGCCCGCACTTCTCGGCAAAGGCTTCTTGTGATATGCCTAATGCCTGTCG
>CAKSUD010000112.1 GCA_934500865.1 uncultured Clostridia bacterium
AATTTGCATGTTGTTCGCAATTAATGTACTTTTGTAATATGATATTCAGATATTTGCTGAATATGAGTCGCACCCCATGTGGGTGCGTGGATTGAAACAACAGGAAGGCGGTCGAGGAAGGCTTCCTTTGCGTGTCGCACCCCATGTGGGTGCGTGGATTGAAACCTTGCGTAGGTGGACGCTTTCCCGAACCCCTTGGTCGCACCCCATGTGGGTGCGTGGATTGAAACAACAATGGGAAAAAATGGTAGTCTATGCAATCTGGTCGCACCCCATGTGGGTGCGTGGATTGAAACTCACGGCTTCCAGCCATGCTGAACGTGGAGCAGGTCGCACCCCATGTGGGTGCGTGGATTGAAACATAACTCGTTGACCGAGATACATTTGCATAACCGGTCGCACCCCATGTGGGTGCGTGGATTGAAACGTCGGCTGTTGACCCCGTCCCGGTATCAAAAAAAAGTCGCACCCCATGTGGGTGCGTGGATTGAAACAGGTATAGCGAAATCGAAGAGCCATTCTCGTGACGTCGCACCCCACGTGGGTGCGTGGATTGAAACTTTTTTTGTAGAAACCTGTCGGACTTACAAACAAGTCGCACCCAATGTGGGTGCGTGTGTCTCTTTGAACACCATTTTAACGCTGTTAAAACACCATTTAAACGCTATTTTAATCGCATAACTTTTCGACAAATATTACTTTATTTGGACATGAAAGCATTGGGAAAAAACATACCGTTGTTTTAAAAAAAACGTCACGAGGAATTTTCAAAAACGTCCAATGTTTTTTTCAAAACAACGGTATGTTGGAAAAACTGACCAGAAAGAAGAAGCTTATGCTTCTGGTGAAAAACAAGGACAGCAATTCATCTTTGAGGGCAAGATAACGTTTCAAAATGTGGAAACGACAAGCAAAAACTTATGGAAATGCTATTCAAATGACAAGAAAAGAACCTTTTTCAGCCAAGAAAACTTAATTTTAGGGGGAATACATTATTATTTGAAAGAAAATAGTATCCTTGCAGTCGGAAATATTTGTAATCATTCCGACCAAAATCAAATCAATATATATATGCAAGACGCTGTAGTTAATAAGATTAAGAGTAAGATTGCCCATGGTAAGTTTGGAGAGGTTTACTTCGTGTCTTCCTTTCCACAATATGATGTGGAGTATGTCACAAAACTATTGGCAATCTTTGAGCGTGAAGGTCTTATCAGCCGTATAGCAAAGGGGGTTTATGTCAAGGTACATAAAACTCGCTTCGGCATCCTATACCCTTCCGCCTTTGAATTGGTAACAGAGATTGCCAAAAGAGATAAGGCTCTAATAATCCCTACAGGAGCCACTGCTGCAAATCGTCTTGATTTCTCTACCCAGGTTCCGATGAACACAAGTTTCCTGACTACAGGTTCTGGCAGGAAACTGAGTCTTGGAAATAGGACAGTCACCTTGAAACATGGAGCACCAAGAAATTTTGCCTTTCGAGGGAAGCTGATGCAGGAACTGGTACAGGCATTGCGTAGTATCGGCGAAAACAACATCACACAAGAAGATGAATGGCAGATTGCAAAGTTGCTGGCCGAAACACCCGAAAAGGACACTATAGAACATGATTTGCTTTTGGCTCCAGTTTGGATGAGACAAATAATCAAAAGAAATATAAAAGGACAAGACAATGAGTAAATGGATAGACTTCTCAATAGATGAGCGTAGGGCAATGATACAAGCCGTCAGTCAGGCAAAGCAGATAGATGAAGCCTCTGCCGAAAAAGACTGGTGGGTTACTGCTGTTCTCTATGCCATGTTCCATACCAGCATCAGCGAATACCTGTTGTTCAAAGGCGGTACAAGCCTTAGTAAAGGGTGGAACATCATCAACCGATTCAGTGAGGACATAGACTTGGCTCTGAGCCGTGACTATTTCTTGAATGTGAAGAAACTTTCATGTGCCAGATGAAGAACTGATGCCAGCTTATGAGACAGACTACAATGAGATGAAGGAAAGTTTCATATATGGGCAACCACTGAATTTTGAAGAATTAATAGAAAAGATAAAGATTCTTCAGGAACGGTTTAGGAAAATAGATGTCTTATAAGATTTAATTCACATAAAGATTAGTCTATAACTTCTTTTTCCTGACTTCGTCACTTGAAAAACATGTATTTTACAACTATTTGATAAACAATATTTTGTATCTTTGCGTCGCCTAATATTGCGTGACGCAATGACGAAGTCAGGAAAAAGTAAAATCATGAGTCTAGTCGCACCCCACGTGGGTGCGTATGTCTCTTTAAACACCATTTTAACGCTGTTTTAATCACATAACTTTTCGGCAAATACTATTTTATTTGGGCATGAAAGTTTTGGGAAAAATACGATATGCTAAGCTTTTGAGTAATCCGGATGAAAGATATATCTGCATAATTATTACAAAACAACAGGAATAAATGGTTATTTCTTGAG
>CAKSUD010000113.1 GCA_934500865.1 uncultured Clostridia bacterium
AGATGCAAAGTCAACAATGAAAATAAAATACCCAAAAAGAGATGATGATGGAAAAGCAGAAAGAGACAATAGTGGAAATATAATATATGAAGAAAAACAAATAATAGACACGAGTCAAGAGCTCAGAGAAAAAATAACACTGAATGAATTAGGAGAAGAAGACACAATTGTAGAAATTACGGTAACAGCAGAAGATGGAGTAACAGAGAAAACATATAAAATAAGTATAAAAAGGCCATATGGAAAAATAAAAGGGAAGGTACAGCTGGGAGATGGACTAAAAGAAAGTATGTATGGATCATATGGTATAGAAATGAAGTTTATAGCAGACATAAGAATATATAAGCAGGGACAAGTAAATTGGGACGATATCATACCAGGAAATCTTTCATTAGATGATGTAGATAATGAGCAAATAGAAAAAGAAACAGAATCTGATAATGATGGAAATTATGAAATATGTGTAATTCCAGGAGAATATGATTTTTATATAGAAAGAAAAGGATTTTTAGCAGACATAACAACCAAAATGACAATAAACGAAAATGATGAAATAGATTTAGGAACAAAGATTCTATATGAGGGAGATGCAGACAGAAGCGGAATAATAGATTTAAATGATACGATAGAAATAGTAAATAGTATGGGAGCAAATGTTGGAGATAGTACATATTTAGAACAATATGACTTTGGACAGAAAGACGTTGTATCATTAGACGATATGGTAAGTGTAGTAACAAATCTATATAAAACAATAACAATACAAGATTACACAGGATAATGAAAAAATGCTAATAACCCCAATTGCACAAAAACAAAAGTAAAAAATACAAAAGAAAAATAAAAAAATGTAAAGAAGGAGAAGAAGATATGAAAAAAGAGAAAAAGGTGGCACTTATAACATTATTGGTAATGATATTAAATATGTTTTCACCATACAGTATATTATTTAATAACATATCAAATGCAGCAACAGGAGTATTAGGAGATGACCCAATCATATTAAACAACTTAGGAGTAACAACAAAAGGATCAAACAAAATACTAACAGTAGAAATAGCTGCAGTAACAGAAGCTGTCTTAAATGGATTCGACTTCCAATTTAAAATAGATACAAGTAAAATAACACCATGTAACAAAAACACAGGAGCAGCAACAACATCACTAGGAATGATAATGTCTCAAAGCGATTACTTCTTAGGAACATTACAAGTGAAAAACTATGACAGAAATACAAATCAATTTCATTTCCTTGCAACAGAGCCATCAGGAGGAACAGATATAGCAGACAATGGATACATTCCAGGGCAAGTAGGAGATGATGCGATAGATGTAAATGGACAAGGATATTCAGTATATTATCCAATATTAAAGCTATCATTCAAATTAGATAGCTCAGTAGATGAAAATAGTTTACCATCAGACTTATTTACATTGGTACCATCAGGAGCAGGATTACCAACAGGATTAAAAGTAAATTACACAAATGAATCAGGAATAAAAATAAGTAAAGATTTGCCATTAGCAACAAAAGGATTTACAAATGCAGAAAAACAAATAGCATCAATATCAGTAAAAACAAATCCAACAATAACAGCATATGAACATGGAGATACAATAGATTTAACAGGAGGAGTAATCCAAGTGACATATGATGACAATTCAGCAGAAGATATAGATATGACAGATCCATCAGTGTCAATAACAACAGGTTCACCAGCAGATGTAAATAATCCAATTGTAAAGTTAGATTATAAAGGACAAGAGACAAGTTTTAATATAACAGTAACAGACCCAATCCAATCATTATCAGTGGCGACACCAATGACACAGGGAGAATATGATCATGGAGATACATTAAATTTTGCAGGATTAACATTATCAGCTGTAACAAAAAGTGGAGCAGCAACAACAATATCAAGTACAACACCAGGATTAACGATAAGTGAAACAACAGCAAATATAAATTCACCAAACTTTACAAAGACATCAGGAAGTAGTGATGTAGAAGTAAGAGGAACACAGGTAATAAAATTCACATATGATGGAAAAACAGCACAACAAACAATAATAGTAAATGACAAAATAGCTAGTATAAATGTGGTGACACAGCCAAACAAAACAGTATTCAAATATGGAGAAACATTAGACATAACAGGAGCAACAGTAAAGGTAACATTGGAAAGTGGAGATACAACTAATATAAACTTACCAGATGGAAGTGCAACAGTATCAGCATTTGATAATACACAAACAGGAAGTAAACAAAACTTAATAGTAACAATAAACGACAAAACAGCACCAGAAACAATAGATGTAGAAGCATATAACTATGTTAAAGAAACAACTCTAACAGAACCAACAAAAGTAGACTACAAATATAATGAAGACCTAGATGTAACTGGAGGAAGAATAAAAG
>CAKSUD010000114.1 GCA_934500865.1 uncultured Clostridia bacterium
TTCTTTTGACCAAAAATTCTTTTAAATACATAATCGTTCGTTGGCTTTAATAGCTCCATTTATCACTTCCTATTCTAGCATATTCGTATTGTTTATTCAATTATTTTGAGAATTTTGTGTATGAATTTACACCTTGAATTTAAAGTTTTTGAGTATAACTTTTTTTGTTTTAAGTATATTATAAAATAAGACCTTAAACAAAATCAAATTTCTATGATTTTTTTATTTAATCACACTATATAAGCTTTTGCAAGAATTTTCACATTACATTTTTCGACAATGCTTAAGAATGGTATTATTCACAATTTATAAAACTTTTACCAAATTTGCATTACATTTTTTATGATTTACTTACAATAGGATCATACATATATTTTGTACTTCAACCTATATAGTGATTTTATCTTCTTATTAAACCTTATTTGTGTTTCTCTATGTGTTAGCAGTATATAACTCCTCTACAGGCTTTTACAGATTAACTAAACAACATCACAATTGCACTAAAAAACACTAAACCTACTCATATGCTAAAATAAGTTTAGTGTCATACACAGAAATTTGATTTTGTATTATTCATATTATTTATAATTTCTCAATTTCTTCTTTTGTAAGTCCTGTAATTTTTGTTATAAAATCAATATCTACCTTTTCAGCTAACATTTTCTTTAAACTGTACCCTTTGTCAAGGACATTTTTTATTTTTTTGAAGAAGGGTTTTTACTAGTACCTGCCTTCAGCGGATATATCCCTGTTTTTACATATTCATAATATTCGCATGGTGAAAGTTTAGCTAAATCCCATTGATATCTCTCATAATTATAATAATCTATCCAATCATCTATTATTACTTTAACTTCATTAAATGTTTTGCAATTACTTATATCAATCTCATCCTTCATATGTCCGAAAAAACTTTCTTGCGGTGCATTATCCCAGCAATTTCCTCTCCTAGACATTGATTGTCTTAATTCTTTATCTTTAAGTATATTAATAAAACTATAACTTGTATAATGACATCCTTGGTCACTATGTACTAATGTTTCAGCAGTAACACTTATTCCATGCCTATCTATTAATTGATTAACTGTTTCTAATACAAAATCAATTTCTAATGTTTCACTTAACACATATGATAATATTTCTTTAGTGTATGCATCTAATATCGTTGACAAATAGCACCTAGCTCCATCATATGGCAGATATGTAATATCTGTTAGCAATACTTTCCTTGGTCCATGTAGCTTAAACTCTCTATTTAAAAGATTCTCTGCTACATTATTTGTTTTTAGTGCCTTTGCCATTCTTCTATATAGATTTGCCTTCCTTATCGGACAAAACAAATTATATTTTTTCATTAATCTTCTAATCTTTTTTACATTCATTATAATTGGTGGATTCATATGTAGTAATCTCATATAGATACTTCTTGCACCTTTGTTATAGCCTTTATAATTGTATGCAGTTAAGATTATTTCAAAATCTTTTCTATCTTCTTCTTCTTTTAAAATTCTATTTTCTTCGGATGCAACCCAATTATAATAACCAGATCTTGATACATTAGCTATTTCACATAACATTTTTACTGATAACATATTATCTTCTTGGCTTATCATTTCATATATTATTTGAAATTTATAATTTTTATTATCTATTATTTTCAAGGTGCTCTTCCCTGATCTGATACTTTTTTTAGAAATTCAATTTCTTGTTTTAAATATGTTATTTCATTCTGCATTTGCTGTATTGTTTCTGGGGATGTATCTGGTGGTGGTAATTTTATATTTGGTCTTTTTTCTTTAGCATATCCTTCTGAAAATTCTTTACCTGCAATACTTTTCTTTCTTAAATGTTGTACAATATTATCTATTTGCCCTTGAGTAAAATAGCTTAAATCATAACCTAATTCTTTTAGAATCGCCCTTGGACTCATACCAGCATTATATTTTATCCAAAACACCTTTTTAAACTCTTTAGTAAAAAATAGTCTATTCTCTGTTACTTTGTACGTATACGGATTCTTTTCAAGTTCTTTTTGTTGTTTTTTCGTATATTTTATCATTATATTCCTCCAATATTGGATAATTATAATACTATTATCTCATAAATTGAAGATTTTTAATACTATAATACCCATAGTTTTGTGTCCACTTTTTAGGATTTTATCCATTCAAACTGTGTCTAGTTTATAGGTTTCCTTCTTCTTAAAGTGTCCACTACTATGGGTACATTATACTTAGCAATTTCTAATTTTTCTTCTGCTTTACCTTCTTTTCTTCCTTCTTTTATTCCCTCTATTTTACCTTCTTTTCGTCCTTGATCTCTGGCTCCCGTCATAGCAAATCTTCTATCTAACTCATCTGTTTCTCTTAAATAATCAATACGTCTTTCATCTTCGTCTCCAC
>CAKSUD010000115.1 GCA_934500865.1 uncultured Clostridia bacterium
TTTCTTCACCAGTTCTTTTGTCTACTTCAACTCCTACAACTTCTGGTATTACATCTCCTGCTTTTTGAATTAATACAGTATCTCCTATTTTTAGTCCTTTTTCTTTTATAAAATCCTCATTATGAAGTGTTGTTTTAGATATTGTTGAACCAGCAACTTTTATTGGCTCTAATATTGCCATTGGAGTTATTGCTCCTGTTCTTCCTACTTGGAAAGTAATATCTTTTAGCAATGTAGCTTTTTGTTCTGGTGGATATTTGTATGCAATTGCCCATTTAGGGACTTTGAAGGTTGTTCCTATTTCTTCTCTTAATTGCAAATTATCTACTTTTATAACTGCTCCGTCTATTCCAAAGCTTAGTTTTTCTCTATTTTCACCTATTTTTTCTATTTCTTTTATGACTTGTTCCTTTGTAGTACATTTTTTTCTTACTGGGTTTACATTAAATCCTAGTTTTTTCAAATATTCCAAAGCTTCAAAATGTGATGTTAATTCTTTTTCACATTTTTGAACATTAAAACAATATATATCAAGAGGTCTTTTGCTAGCTTCTTTGCTGTCTAATTGTCTAAGTGAGCCGGCTGCTGCATTTCTAGCATTTGCAAATAGTGGCTCGTCTAGTATTTCTCTTTCTTCATTCATTTTATCAAAATCTGCTTTTGAAATAAATACTTCTCCTCTAACTATTATGTCTACATCTTCTTTTAATCTTTTTGGAATTGTTTTTACAGTTTTTAAATTATCTGTTACATCTTCTCCAATTAGTCCATTTCCTCTTGTTGCACCTCTTATAAATATTCCTTGCTTATACTCTAAGCTAACTGAAAGACCATCTATTTTGGTTTCAACTACATATTCAAGTGGTTTATTAAATTCCTTTGCTGATTTTCTCATTCTTCTATCAAAATCATAGATTTCTTCATAATCAAAAACATCTTGTAAACTTTGAAGTGGTACTTCATGTTCGACTTTTTCAAAACCTTCTTTTACAGTTCCTCCAACCTTTTGAGTAAGAGAATCTTTTGTTATAAATTCTGGAAATTCTCTTTCCAAGGCTTTGAGTTCATTCATTAGCATATCATATTCGTAGTCTGAAATCTCTGGGCTGTCTTCGTCATAATACTTTCTAGCATGATATTCTAGTATTGCTCTTAGCTCAATTATTCTTTTTTTAGCTTCTGTTCTTTCCACTTTAAATCTCCTCTAATCTTTTAATAAATCTTTTCCGTTTTTCAAATAATCCCAACCAGAAAATACTGTTGCAATTACCGATATAAGCATCATTCCAGACCATAGTATATTTAGAATTAGACTCATACCGCCTAGATTTCCAGATAAAAATTCGGCAAATTTGTTTACATCTAAAAAGGCTAGTATAATTGCAATCATTTGAGTAACTGTTTTTAGTTTACCCCAAAAACTTGCTGCTATAACTTTTCCGCCTTTTTCAACAGCTACACAAGATTTTCCATCTTCATGTCCAACTGGTATTAGATATAAAGTATTTACATCGAATAATTGTACTTTAGTAGCTTGGTTAACCATGTTTCTAGTATCATCGATATATCCAGAAGCAGATTGAGCAAATGCTGATTTTCTTGAGTTAGAAATATACTGTGTAACACTTGGGATAGCAATAATCATTAAAACACCTAAGATAATGATAACTGCAAGTAATTCAATTAAAGTAAAACCTTTTTTATTTGTTTTTTTCATTATAAATTATTTCCTCTCTTCCTTTATTTTATAAATCAAGTTTATAATAAGGAAAATAAAAAGTCAATATATTAAGAAATAATTAGACATTTTTTAACATATTTATACAATTATTTTTTTTAAAAGAATTGATCTACGCGATCAATTCTTTTTTTAATAAATATTTACTGTTTCTTTGTGAAGCTTAGCCTTTATTTTATCAACATTATTTATCAAGTCTTTCTCTACTGTGCTTCCCTTCACAACAAGATCAAATCTATCAGAAGTATTCAAGTCACCAAGCTTAGATAAATTAATTCCTCTATTATATGCAACTGAATCATCTGTAGTATTTTCACACTTCATATCTGAACATGACACTAGATGTGCATAGTATACTCTTTCATATTCACCAGTTGTAGGAATCTGTTCAAGAGTAATTGCTACAAATGAAAGTTCTTTAGAATAATAAGTATCATATGGGGATACTTCAAGGTCCACACTATCTAAATTTGCAAGTTTAATAATTGTAACACTATAAGCATCTGGATATTCTATAGAAGTATCACTTCTTATTTTATATTCAGCGGCACTAACCATATTTTGTGCATCTTTTAAAAATGTTTCTTTTTTGTTTTTATCCAAAGTAGAAATAATATTAGGAACTGCTATTGTCATTAGTACTCC
>CAKSUD010000116.1 GCA_934500865.1 uncultured Clostridia bacterium
TTATCCTAATAGTGTCCTTTTCTCTAAAATAATGCAGACTCAAATCAGCTATTATCAAATTAGTTGAATTATCTTCAAAAGGAAATTCATCTAACATATCAAACTTTAAAGTTTTTGAATCTTTAATCATTTTTATTGCATTTAATGCTTCCTCCGCAAAATCGCAAGATATAACCTTTTTACCTTTTTCTAACAAATATAATGTGACGTTTCCAGTAACACCGCAACCTAAATCTATTATTTCTGTTTCATCATTCATAATTATTGATTCAAATTCATCTAACCAATTATCATATTTTGATCCATTATTCTGTACAAATTTTTTATGTAAATTATTCCAAACATCTACATATGAATTCCCCATAAATACTCCTTTTACACACCGATTGATATTTGTTTTACTTTCATTGGTTCCACTTCATCCACTATTAACTATTATTTTTCCATTTTCTCTCTATATTTTCTTTTTCTTTATCTCTTAAAGAAGAAAACAAGTCAATATCTAGTTTATTACAAATTGTACATAATACAATAAAAACATCTGCAACTTCACTTTCAATTGTATCATAGTTTTTACTTTTATCGTTGTCGATTGACATTGTTGTTTTCTCTTTCCTAATAGCTTTAGCAAGTTCACCTGTTTCTTCTGTTAACAATAACATTGCTTGTTCTATGTTTTGATTTGAAAAGCCTCTTATTTCAATTACTTTCCTTATATATTCTTGTACTTCACCAAGTGTATTGTCCTCTTTCAAATCATTCCATAAATTCAACTGTTCTTTGCTCATTATTTAACACCTCACATTACTTTAATAAATATTGTTTTTGATTTTTTACATTACCATATTTTTCAAATCTTACCAAGTTCCTTTACATTCTTATTTAAATTTATATTAAGTTTGTTTTCACTCTTCAATTTAACAATTAAAAATGAAATAATGTGTGTAATCAATAATACCATAAAAATATTTAAATATGGATAATTACTTATATTTTCAAACAATAAAGATATAGCAAAAATTATCATAGGATGTATCAAATAATAGTATTTTGAATAGTCACTAAATGGAAATTTTAATTTTATATTATTAGTAATATAGACAGTTGAAATAAATAAATAATAAGTAAGTGGTACACAAGGCAATAAAATATTACTGTCAAGTCTATCAATATCATGCAATAATATAGCTTCAAATGTTAATAAGAAAAATGAGACAACGAGCTTAACAAAACAATATTTTGAATACAATTTTTCCTTTGTACCCATATAATAACCTAATACTTTATATTAAATTTTTTCTTCCATTTCTTTAAAACTAACAACGAAAATATTATCGCAGGAAAATACCACAAATGATAATAAATACCCGTATAACATAAAGCCAACAAGATTACAATTGGTAACAATAATATTATCAAAGCAACTAATAAAGGTAAAGCAATATTGATCTTAGATAAATACTCATTTATAGTTGGCAAATACTGAATCATCGTAATTATTATTACTGGTACATATAATAAACTCCAAGTCAAATATAAAGGTATTGTTTTATTTATGTAACTCTTAATATAATCCTTATTTTCTTTCTCTTTTTTTGAAACAAAATAACCAGTTATTATAAAAAATATAGGAACACATATTCTTGTAACTATATTGTTAAAAGCTAAATCAAGTTCATTTGAAAAATTTAAAAATGGACGCAAGTGCAATATTACAATTAAAATTGCTGAAATATATTTTAAAATATTTAAATTTTGATAATTCAATTTGTTAATTTTATAATTTTTATCTATATCTTTTTGAATAAATATTGTAATAAAACTAAAACAAATTATCATTAAAAACATCATAAAAGGATACCCTAAGCCATTTTCAACCTGAAACACATTGATAACTTTTAAGAATAATACCAATATAGCTATTATTGACGTAATAACTATTTCACTTTTATATTTCATACTAAATCACTTCTAACTTTCAAATTATTACCTATTTGTTAATATTTCTGCATTTTTTTCAAGAGCTCTAATTGGTTCGTATTTAAATCTATATCACTTTATAGCTATCAATTTTTCTATAACTATTAGTATTTAAAAACTCATTAAATTTTTTTTGAAACTTTTATAGATGCAGCTGTTTTTTTCTAAAAAATCAATTTACCTCATACTTTCATATAAACATTTTAAAATTATTATTTTGTATTTTTTTCATACTATTTTCCTTTTAAACTATTGACCTATTACTTGTTAATTGCTCTTTCTAATTATTATATCATAGAAAAATCAAAATTATAGTAATGTCTAACAAATTATACAGTTTACAATTTTAAACCTATTTTGCTTGTTACTTCACTCATTTTCTTGGATGC
>CAKSUD010000117.1 GCA_934500865.1 uncultured Clostridia bacterium
CAAAAAGTAAAAAGATGATTATAGCAGCATTATTACTTGCAACATTTATTATATTCGACAGATTAATAACAATAAATATGCAATTTTTAGCAATAAACTTAAGCCTATTACCAATAATGATAGCAGGAATGATTCTAGGTTGGAAATATGGGATGATAATAGGAGCACTTCGGAGATTTAATAGGAGCAATTTTTTGGCCATTTGGTGCATACTTTCCAGGTTTTACAATTAGTACAGCATTAGCAGGATTAGTATTTGGTTTATTCTTATATGAAACACCTAATAAAGAGAAAAAATATTTTTCTGTAAAAGCTATTATAAGTACAGCAATAGTTTTAGTAATGATAAATTTATTACTAAACTCCTCGTGGCTAAAAATTATATATGGTAAAGCTTTTATGTATTACATAACTGTAAGAGCTGTTACACAAGCAGTTGTATTTCCAATATATGTAACATCAATTATATTACTAGAAAAAACACTAAAAAAACCAATAAAAAAATATTTATATAAAGAGGAGCAAATAGAAGAATGAATATAAACACATACTTGTCACATTTTGATAAATTTACAAAAGATCCGACATTAGAAGCGATGGAATATATAATGTCAAAATTCGATAATCCACACAAAAAAGTAAAATGCATACATATAGCAGGAACAAATGGAAAAGGTAGTGTTTGTGAAATGATAAATAATTGCCTAGTAGAGGCAGGATACAATGTAGGCAAATTTATGTCTCCACACTTAATAACCTTTAATGATGGAATATGTATAAATAACAAACCAATATTAGACACAGAGGTTGAGGAGATATTAATTCCATTATCAAAAGTAATTGAAGAATATAACAAAACACATAAAGTACCAGTAAAATGGTTTGAGGTCATAACATCACTTGCCTTCATATATTTTTATAAAAAACAATGTGATATAGCAATTATAGAAACAGGGTTGGGAGGCACAACTGATTGCACAAATATAGTAGAACCATTAGTATCAGTTATAACAACCATTGGATATGACCATATGGATATCTTGGGGAAAAACCTAAAAGAAATAATGAGCCATAAAGCAGGAATTATTAAAAGCAATTCAGAAACAATATTTATAGACCAACCAGAAGTTGTGGATATTGTTAAAGAAAAATGTAAAAAAGAAAAAAATACTTTGCATTTAATTAAAACAGAGGACATAGAAAATTATGAATATAATGAATATTTTCAAAATTTTGACTATAAACAATATAAAAATATAGAAATAAATTTAAAAGGAAAAGTACAAACATTAAATGCAGCAGAAGCATTAGAAACTATTGATATATTAAAGCAAAGAGGGTATAACATTGATGAAACTGCAATTAGAGATGGGTTAAAAACAATAGTACATAAAGCAAGGATGGAAAAATTAGTAAATAACCCTTGCATAATATTTGATGGAGGACATAACGAGAATGCAATTAGAAATCTAAAACAAAACATAGAGCAATATTACAAAAATAAAAAAAGAGTATATATAATATCAATTTTACAAACAAAAGACTATAATACAATAATAAAAGAACTATCGGAAGATAATGAAGCAGTATTTTATTTTACAAATGGTGTCCAGGATAGACCTTATGTGCCAGCAAAAACTTTAAAAGAAGAGGCAATAAAATATATAGAAGAAGAAAGAGTTAATGCAAGAAATTTAGAAGAAGCAATAAAAGAAGTAAAAGAGAAATACAAAGATAGAACAATTTTTATAATAGGAAGTTTCTATGTATACAAAAATGTTATAAAAGCCTTAAAGGAATGATGAAATAATGATAAAAATAGAAAATTTGAGTTTTAAATACAAAGAGGGTGAATATATACTAAAAGACATAAACTTGGAAATTAAACAGGGCCAAAGTATTGCGCTAGTTGGGAAAAATGGCTCTGGAAAGTCCACTTTAGCTAAATTGATATCTGGAATAATAAAACCAACAAAGGGTTTAGTAATGGTAGATGAGATTAATACAAAAGATAAAAAAGAATATATAAATCTAAGAAAAAAAATAGGAGTAGTATTTCAAAATCCTGAAAATCAAATATTATTTAATAATATAGATGATGAACTATCCTTTGCACTAAAAAATTTAGAACTTGATAATCAAGAATTACGAATTAATCAAGCCTTAAAAAATGTAAAAATAAAGAAAGAGGAAATTGGCGAAATAGACGAACTATCTCTTGGGCAAAAACAAAGGATTGCAATAGCAAGCGTTTTAGCTGTAAATCCAGCATACATAGTGCTTGATGAACCTACAACAATGATAGATGGAGAAGGTAAAGAAGCAGTATACAAT
>CAKSUD010000118.1 GCA_934500865.1 uncultured Clostridia bacterium
TGGAGCGGGTGATGGGAATCGGACCCACGCAATCAGCTTGGAAGGCTGAGATTCTACCATTGAACTACACCCGCATTTATTTAAGACATTTATTATAATACCTCCTATCTATAAAAAAGTCAATACCTTTTTTGAAATTTTGTATATTAATTTTCCAATCTAAAATGACGATATTATTTTAGAATTTTGTCATTGTTATAGGAGGAACCTATGGATAATATAAATATACTTCCACTCTTAGAAAAGAGTGACTTATCTGCAAAAATGAAAAATAGCATTTCACAAAAGCTAAACAATATAATTTCAGCAATAGAAGACGCGCACAATAAAAAGGATGTTAACATCGATATTGATTTGCTAGCGCAAGAAATAAAAGCAACAGCAAAAATACTTGTGAAGAAAAGTGATAAATTTCAAAAAGACATTATTTCTTCAACATTAAAGCAAAAAGAAGAATCACTAGAAACCTTAGAAGTAAGTAAACTTCGTATACAAGCTCAAATGAAAGATTTAAAAAAGAAAGAAAATGCATTAACAATAAAGCCCTCAAATTCGTTCTTCACTAACTTAAAAATTAATCTTTCAAAACTATTTGGATTTAACAATAAAGCAAAATACTCACAAAGACCGGCAAGCCTCCAAAAAACATTAAACGATTATAACAAAAAATTATCTAATTATGACCTAGAAAAAAATAAAATATCTCAAAATTACTATGAAAACGGTTCAAAGAAACTTGAACTAATAAGAAAAAATACTTTTAAAATTTTATGTACTTCAAAATATAATTTCTCTAATGAAGCTATAAGCTCATTTAGAGAAAGAATTAAAAACTTGTAATCATTAGCACCTTAAAAGGTGCTTTTTTGTACACTGAAATATATAACCATTTTTTCATACCTTTCTTTTAAAAAACCGATTTACGTACAAGTTGACCCACTCAGCAAAAAAATAAGAAAGGATGATTAAAATGACAGGCGGACTAAGAAAACGAGGCGAAGTTTGGTACTATTACTTTGAAGCAAAGAAAACCAACGGAAAAAGAAAAAAGATTGAAAGAAAGGGAGGCAAAACTAAAGCTGAAGCCAAAAAAGCTCTAATAAAGGCAATGTACGAGTATGAAACGGGGAATCCCGATATTGCCTCAAAGAATTTCTCGTATTCCAGTTATTTAGACTATTGGCACAAAAACAATGTTCAACTCAATTGCAAATACAGTACAATTCAAGGCTACAAAATAATGATAGAAAAACATATAAAACCCTCTTTAGGTTTCTATAAACTATCTAGTTTACAGCCAGCTGAAATACAAGAATTTATAAACCAAAAATACATAGAAGGTTTAGGCAAACGTTATCTAGGTAACATACTTTCAGTTCTAAACTCTTCCTTAAAAGCAGCAGTTTATCCATATAAACTAATTCGTGAAAATCCCGCTTCTTATGTGCGAATTCCCAAAAATAAAAATTCAACATTTCACACATCTCACAAAATAATAACTCCGGAAGAATTTAGCAGAATAATATCAAGATTTCCACAAGGCTCTTCATTCTACATTCCCTTGCAAATAGCCTATCACACCGGAACACGTATAGGAGAATGTTGCGCACTAACTTGGAATGATATCGACTTAGAACATTCCTACATAAGTATAAACAAAACAATATCAAGACAGGAAAATCGTCAATGGGTCTTCGGCACTCCCAAAACCTTAACTTCAACAAGGAAAATTCTAATAGGCAAAACACTTATAAATATACTTAAAAACCACAAAAGATACCAAAAACAAAACAAATTAAAATTCGGGAACTCATATATGAAATACTATTTAACCCAAGATAATAGAATTTATGAAGTGAAAAATGTCCCGGACTATCTAACAGCGGATGAAGAAATAGAATTCGTTTGCACCACGGAAACCGGAACTCATGTTACACCTGAAACATTTAGATATTGCAGTCGAATTATAAACTATGAATTATTAATAGAATTCAACTTTCATGCACTGCGTCATACACATGCTACACGACTAATAGAAAATGGTGCAAAAATGAAAGATGTTCAAGTACGACTTGGTCATTCAAAGCTCTCCACAACAATGGATACTTACACCCATGCCACTGATAATATGTCAAACGAAACGGTTGAAATTTTCGAAAAATTTTGTGCCACCACCAAACGCAGACGCAATTAACACATTTTCGGGTGACAAGGAGAAATGATAGAGTTTTAAATGTGATGTTTTAGGGAAATTTTTTAGGTAGTTTCCTCTTATGCTAACAGAGGAAACGTAGCAGTTATCTGCTGGAACACATTAAACTCTAA
>CAKSUD010000119.1 GCA_934500865.1 uncultured Clostridia bacterium
AAAAGAATTGATAATATGCAATATTATTAAAGAATTAGAGGAAAATGTGGAATCAAAAATTGAAATTACAATATTTTGATACCGTGAAATTCTTTAAGTTTAAAAATTATGACTGCGGCAACGGCAATTAAAATTCTGCGGTCACTGTACGCCGAACGTCTTTCGGTACACTCCGTCCTGTTCCGGCAGATGTGTGACATATCCCACAGGAAGTTTATTTCCCGTAGCTTTGATGATTTTTCTTGCCCCATCCTCGCCGAAGGCTCCGCAGAGTTCTATGCAGTCAACGCCTTCCTTTTGCAGTCGGCAAGCGGCTTGCGCCGCCTCATCAATACTCGATACACCTATAATTTCGACATCGCCGTTATGAATTTTGGCAAAATCGTCCGACGGGCAAAAATCCCCCATAATCAAAAATGCAAATTTCATAATGCACCTCCGCTTACTTTTCCGCGTTTTGTTAAGTTAAATGAAAGTTGAGACCTTGAACTCCTTATGGTATAATGGTTTTACCCCTAAAACCTATACCTCCCTGAAAATCAGAGAAAGGAGATCAAGATCTCATGGATAAAATTATACCAAATTGTTGCCCAAGATGCAACTCCAAAAAACTTTATAAATATGGCAAAGACAGATTTGGCAATCAAAAATATCAATGCCCTATTTGTAAACATCAATTTGCTCCTGATTCTCCAAAAAAGGTGAATCCTCGCAAATATCCTTCTTGCCCTGTTTGCGGCAAGTCTGCTTTTCTTCATCACGACTACGATGATTATTCAAACTACCGTTGTTCTGACAAGAAATGCAATCATTCATTCTTTCAAGCTAAGTCCACCGTGAAATTGCCTCCGTCTATGTCAAACATTATCGGTAAGGATAACTTCAAACGTATGAGACACAGTGTACACTTAGTCATTACCGCTCTCACTCTGTTCTACATAGGCGGTACATCTTTTCGCAAGATTACTACAATGCTTGAAATCCTATACAATATTAAAGTATCTCACGTTACTGTCAGTGACTGGTGTAAAAAGTTTGCCCCCATTTTTCACTCTAAAACGCTCACTCTTATGCCCTTAATGAACTTTGACTCCGATGAGTGGCACGCCGACGAAACTGTTGTCAAAATCTTAGGCAAAAAGTATTACATCTGGTTTATTATTGATAGTGAAACAAGGTTTGTTTTGGGGTTCCACCTATCACCACACAGAGATTCTCCACAAGCCTTTAGCTTGTTTGATAGTGTAAAACAGTACGGTAAACCTAATACTATTGTTACTGATCGTTATTCTGCTTACAAAGTACCGACAAAGGCCATATTTGGTGTACCTCACATCAGAGTTGCCAGCTTTAAGGATGACATCTCCAACAATGTTATCGAAGCCTTTAACAAGCAATTTAAATATTGGTACAAGACAAGATACGGCTTTAACTCTTTTGAAAGCGCTAATTCTATGATTATGATGTTTGTATTCTTTTACAATTTCATCAGACCTCATAGTTCCTTATCTAATATTACACCTGCTCAGGTTGCCGGATTAAAATATTCTAAGCGACAACAAAATTCTTTGTTACTCGTATCCTGATTTTCGCTTAGCTAATATTCAAATGGTCGCTCTGTGATTTGTCATAGGGCGTGCGTTAGCACGTTCATTTTTAACCTTGACTAATCACAGATGAGCATTTACTAGCTTTCAGACGAAAATCTGCGATATTCTGTAAAATTGTTATGCCATTCTTTCATTTTTACTTTACACTACCTAATAAAATATAAAAATTAATTAAATTAATTTTTTACCATTTAATAACGCAGGCAGCACTGGACAGGCCGCCGCCAAAAGCTGACATTACTATATTGTCACCTTTTTTTAGTTTGCTTTTTATTGATGATAAGATCTTTACTGTTTTATATAGTGGTTTATCTACTGGTAAGATAAATTCACCAATAAACTCTATTACATGTCCTCCAAAACCACGCTTAAATTGATATATACCATACTGGCTATCATTTTTATCTAGAGTGTTATTGATAGCATAGAAATTATATCTTTTATATTTGTGGTCAATAGCATATTTTATCATTTCATAATGAATTGTATAGAAACATTGATATTCTTTAAACTCTTCATAGCAGCCACCAAATAAGGAAGCGACTTCATCGCCATATAAAATATATAAGATTCCACCTAAGGTTATTTTATTACCATATTTTTCTTCAAGTTCAGCTAGTTCAGCTTTCTTTTTAGAAATTCTTTCTAAGGCTTTTTCTTCTTCTGCTTCTTTTTGTTTGGCTTTTTTC
>CAKSUD010000120.1 GCA_934500865.1 uncultured Clostridia bacterium
GACAAGCATTATTAGATGAACAAAGGGAAATTCAAGAACAAATGCGTATTCAAAATGAACTTTTGCAGGCTCAAAGACAACAATTATTTGGAGATAACCATCAAGAAGAAGCAAGCTATAATGGAAGAATCAGATAAGGGACTAATTTGTCCTTTTTTCTTGGTATTTTTTTTTTAACATTGATATTAACGATAAAATGTTGTATAATTTTAAGTGAAATTAAAGTGGTGATAACAATATGAAAAAAATAAAAAATTATTTATTTACAGTGTTGCTAATTTGTGTGAGTATATGCTTTACGTCTCATTCTCTTGCAGATGATGGAGGAAGTAGTGGAACATTTGGAGATGGGAAAAAAGCCCAAAAGAAAAGTGAAGGAAAAATTTGTACATATAGAATTGAAACAGAATATACTTATCGACCAACTGTTGAAAATCAGCATGATTTGCTTGCCAGTGATGACTATGTACTATTTTCAAATTATATACTAGATTTGAAGGGTATTTTTTCTGGAAGTGGCCAACAATATGCAGATATAATGACTAATTATCTTAAGAATACTGTTGAAGTGCGTCTTGATCGTTTCATGCCGGAAAAGAAAGGCACAAATTATAAAATGCCAGTTCCTGGGGTATTATTTCCTATACTTATAGAATTGAATTTAGAGGAGAAACAAGCCGTTGAACATCTCGTTGTGGGACATACTGACGATTTAAAACTTTGCTATCCTGATGTGATGAATTATCTCCGTACAAATAACTGGGTGAAATGCCTTGAAAATAATAATACCTATAATAATAGTCCTTCTATAAAAGTTCAAGCCACCTTAAAAGATAATAGTACATGTCCGTCTGCTTTAATTCTTTCATTGGATGATTATAAAATATCGGATGCTATTTATTCAAATAAATATGCGGATTTTGAAGATGATATAGCAAATTCTTCTTTTGATTATAATTCTTTAATAGCAATATCTATTGATGATAATAATGATAAAAACTATTATGATTATTATAGAGGAAGAACATGTTCATTACAGACTAGGTTTTCTTCTAACCTCAATTATGGGTCACAAGAAGGATTTGATATTTCGGCAATTATAAAAAAGTATCAGCTTGAAAATCTTAATATTAAAGAAGTAGATGAAATGCTGAATTCAAAAGGATTTGATGTAGACAATGCATTAAGTATACAACAGTTTAGTAATCGATATGGCGATATAGTTAAAAAATTTATTATTCATGATTATTTAATTTCCGATATAGAAAAAGATATGGAAGCATTAAATACTTTTAAAGAGGAAACAGCTGATTGTATTGATGCTTATTATGAAACGAAGGGAAATGAAAATCAAAAGAAAAAAACTTTTGATGAATGGTATGAAACATATGATAAGGATAGCAATGAAAGATATGCAAAGACTTTAGGTGGGTTTCTTCAACTAGTTATAAATTCTTATGAAAATATATCAATAGATGACAAGCAAGTATTAACGGCAGATGATGAAATTAATGCTTGTGGAAAAGACATATTTGAAGAGTGTAATTCAAGTGATAGTACGTGTTCATGTCAGTGCGCTCAAATAATTTTAAATAGTAATGATTTAAAATATAATGATGCAAAAGAATATATAAATAATCAATGTAGAGGAATACAAGACACAACAGCAGAAGAAAGATGTAAAAAAGGTGCAGCTGAGGGATGGTGTAAAAAAAATTCTACCTCTATTACTTGTGAAGAAGCTAATAATATAGAGAATCAATTTTTAACATGTCAATGTAGTGCAATACTTTTGAATAGTAATGATTCAAAGTATAATGATGCAAAGAATTATATCAATAATAGATGTAGAGGAATACAAGATACAACAGCAAAGGAAGCATGCAGGAAAGGTGCAGCAGAAAGTTATCTATTATCTCATCCATCTTATTGTACTAAATCTGATGTAAGTGATGTACAGGACAATGCTGAAAAGATTATTAATGATATAATGGAAAGAGGATTACCAATAATATATGAGTATGCTGGGATAGATATTAATGGTACTACTACAGAAGGACTTTGCACCATTTTATACGATAAAGAAAATGGCCTTGGTGATTATATTAGTGGTGGATTAAATTTAATACGAATAGTAGGCCCTATATTAGTTATTGTTTTAACAGGTTTAGATGCGATGAAATCTATAGCATCTCAAAAGGAAGAAGAAATAAGAAAATTTTGGGATCATATAAAAATAAGATTAATTTGTTTAGCATTATTATTTTTAGTTCCAACAATAGTTAATTTCTTACTAGA
>CAKSUD010000121.1 GCA_934500865.1 uncultured Clostridia bacterium
TTTTCAGAAAGAAGTGGTGTAATAAATATTGCACTAGAAGGTATTATGATAATAGGAGCACTTATAGGATGCTTAGTACTAAGGACATTTAATCTATCTGGCTTTGGTCCAGCTCATCCAATTATAGCAATGCTTATAACAATAGGAATTTCTGCTTTAGCAGGAGCGGTTTTCTCTTTACTACTAGCTTTTGCTGCAATAAATCTAAAAGCAGACCAAACAATAGGTGGAACAGCATTAAATATGCTTGCACCAGCTTTTGCAGTTGTACTTTCATGGGCAATTCAAGGACAAGGAAATACAGTAATAAATATTCCAACTTGGATAAGAATGACTGAAAGCACTTTTGGACTAGCAGAAGGCACAGGCTTTTGGCACAACTTGATTTTCAAGAGCCTATATTTAACAACACCAATTGCATTAGTAATACTATTAATATCAATTATAATATTATATAAAACAAAGTTTGGATTAAGATTACGTGCCTGTGGAGAACATCCACAAGCAGCCGCATCAGTAGGTATAAATGTATATAAAATGAGATATGCAGGAGTTATAATATCAGGAATATTAGGCGGAATTGGAGGAATGGCATATACAATAGCAGCAGGAGCGGGTTTTCAATCATCAGTTGCAGGATATGGATTTTTAGCTTTAGCTGTTATGATATTTGGTAACTGGAAA
This sequence comes from uncultured Clostridia bacterium, assembly GCA_934500865.1. Lineage (GTDB taxonomy): Bacteria > Bacillota > Clostridia > TANB77 > RGIG9151 > RGIG9151. The sequence goes on from CAKSUD010000121.1 coordinate 685, forward strand.
CCAGTAAGCATATTCTTTGCTTCAATGTTTTTTGCATTTTTCAAAATACTTGGAAATTATAGTGGTTCACTTTCATTTTTACCACAATTTGAAAATATAAAAGATTCAAATTACATATATTTAATGATACCATATATAGTAACACTTATTGTTTTAATACTAACCTCAAAGAAATCGGCAGCACCTAAAGCAGAAGGAATCCCTTATGATAAGGGACAAAGATAGGAAAGTAAAACAAAGAAAGAATATATAATATTTCGAAAAGTTATATATTCTTTCTTTAAATTATATATTCCTTCTTTATTTAATTTTAAATTTCTCCTAATGTAATTGTAACAGTTTTTAATTCATTTTTTCTATAAAATTCAATTTCAACTTTATCTCCAATATTTTTTGTATTCTTAATTTCATTTAATTCATCCATTGTTGAAATACTTTTTCCATCAAATGAAACAATTACATCACCAGATTTTATTCCAGCTTCTTCTGCGGCACTACCACTTACTACGCTATCAACATAAATTCCTTTAGTCAATCCATTTCTAATAGCAGTTGCTTCGTCTATGTCTAAACCAGAAATACCAACAAAAGGTCTTGAAATTTTACCTTTTTCAATTAGGGTTTGATAAATAGAAATAGTATCATTAATAGGTATAGCAAAGCTTACTCCTTCAATCCCTGTACCAGATAATTTTAAAGTAGTAATACCAATAACTTGACCTTTGCTATTAACTAATGCACCACCACTATTACCAGAGTTTATTGCACAATCAGCTTGAATTACTTTATAAGTAGTGTTTTCAATAGTCATTTTTCTATCTAATGCACTAATTATACCTGCAGTAACTGAATAATCTAAGTTATAAGGATTACCAATTGCTAAAACAAATTCTCCAATTTGAACAGAACTAGAATCGCCAAATTCAGCTGCGGTTAAACCAGTTTTATCAATTTTTAAAACAGCTAAATCTGTTTGACTATCTGTTCCAATAATTTCAGCAGTATATTCCGTTTCATCTCCGTAAATTTTAACCTTAACAGATTTTGCATCAGATACTTGATAAAAAGAAGATGAATCTGATGAACTTATAACATGATTATTTGTAAGTATATAGCCATCATCACTAATAACAACACCAGAACCGGCTCCGGCAGCAGATTTTTTCATTCCCATATAATTTACATCATATTCTACTGTAATACTTACCATAGAAGGTAAAGCCTTTTGTGCAGCATATATTGCAGTATCAGAATAATTAGACAAAGAAACTTGTGATAAATTTAAATCGCTAATATCATAATTAATTTTTGAATTACTATTTGCCGTGTCAATAGCTTTGTTACTTGGTGTTTTATGAAGCCCAGCATAAATACATAAAGAACAAGCGCCACCTATAATTGCAGAGATAAAAGATACTATGATAATACTACATATTTGTTTTCTATTAGAATTTTTTGAATAATTAAATTTTTGAATAAAACCATTCTCATCCATAAAAACATACCTCCATAAATATATTATACTAAACAATTCAAATAATACAAGTTTAA
>CAKSUD010000122.1 GCA_934500865.1 uncultured Clostridia bacterium
GTATCCCAGTCTCGAAAGCAAAAATCAATCGTAGGTTTATAACCTCTTTTCTTTTTTAATGTTGGATCTTGATATTGGTGCACTGGCCCAATACTATTTATTTTTAGAGTAGTTGCACGATTTTCATTTGTCCACCTCTGTGATATTTTTCCGTACCATTCTTGTGTTATATCATCTTCTTCAGTATTTTCGTTGATAATAACACTTGTATCTGTTATTAAATCATTATATCCCTTCCAAAGAGTTAATAAAATCTCATTAACCCCTGCAGGTCCAAGGCGTTTTGCCAAATCATCTGGAACAGTTGAAGACGAGGTTATATTTCTTATACTACTCATTGTATCACCTCCACACTTTAGATACATCTTCAAATATCTCATCCGCGTCCCTGCAGGCTGCTGAATATGTCCAATATTTACGTTGAGATGGTTTAACAATATATATTTTATCTTGTTGATAAATTCGAAGGTTTCTTCTAACGAATATCATTTGTTTATTATCAACCAGCGAATTATCCAGATCCAAAAGAATCTCATTCAACTTCTCATTATTTGTAATAATATTTATTTTTTCATCCGTTTGTGGCACCACATTTAGAACAAGTACAGACAATGGCGCATCACCAAAATACAGCTCTCCAGAAAAATTTACTCCAGCTCCAAATGTATTGGTCAACACGTCATGTATAGTTGAATAATACATTTTATATATATCTGCATCAGATTTTTCAAAAGATATCGAACGCTGTTTGTTTTTAAAATAGTCATACAAATAATCAATTACATCATCTATTTGATAGCATTCATATTCTTTTAGGCGATACATACGGCGCACAAAAGTTTCGCCTCTTTGTTTTTCTGTAGGTGATATTACCAGTTCATCAAATATTTCACACGCTTCAGCAATGTCATCATCACTAGGCTTAGGTATTGGCGTTTGCCATATATCTCCCGCTTCCAATTCATCCCTTTCTACTAGCCATTTCCTATTTGTAAGAATATGATAGTACGAAAAAACTCTTGAGCCAATTACCACACTTAAATATTTAAGTTTGTTGATTTCACCATGAATTCCTAATAAGCTATGATTAAATACAGCATCATAATCAAGCACCATAGAGAGAAACATTCCATCCTTGTGGCTTTGTTTAATTACCAAATGTGGAGCTTTAAAAATTTCCCTAGCATTCTTAACAGTACATTCATAATCAACAAAGTCAACTACAGGAAGTTCTTTAATATCAACATAGTAAGGAAGAAACTTTTTCGCTTCAATCAACGGAACACCTTCAAAATCATAACATTTATGTTTTCTGCTGCCTCTTTTAAACCCCTCTGCAGTTATCATGTTATTTTCCTCAATGAACCTCGACATAGGTGCAAAAGTACTCTGCAGTTTTCCTATTAATTCAAGGTCTCTAGGCACTCCCCACATTGCAATTTTCCAAATTCTATCATCTGCTATAATATCACGAGGAATTCTACATATGTCATTAGGATCAATAGAAAACTTTCTAATATCTTCAATTGTATAATTTGGCTTAGGTGTGCAATATACTATTGGTTGCCAAATATCTTCCTTTTTAGGTGTATAGATAATAGCCGCAGCAGGACCACTAGCATGATCAAAAAGAAATTTTCTATATACGGACAGATTAATAATCGCAAGTACATTATTATCCGAAAACAAGTTTTCTCTATATGTTCTAGTCTTGTCAGATCTATTAAAAAGCAACCCCTTACTAGGCATAAGAAGACAAATAATGCCATCATTCTTGCACAATTCTGAACATTTGATAGAAAAAGCCTGTGCAATTTGCTTGTCGCCAATTACACGCTTTGCTTTTTCCAAGTACGTTTTCGTTTCTTCTGTAATACTACTCTGCCAAGGCGGATTACCAATAATTAGATCAAACCCTCCACGCTCTGCAAACAAATCTGCAAATTCCAGCTCCCAGTGCATGAACTTGTTCTGTTCTGCAATTCTTGCAGCCAGATCCAGTCTCGGATTTTCCTTACGCAAACGAGGAATATCAACAATAGTATCTGTACCGTAAGTGTCGATAATATCCATTGCCATCTGTTCCATTTCCGTCGGGAACAGAGAAAGCTGACCGCCCTTGACAGAATCAGTAACATTCACAGATGCCATGGTTCCTTCAAGAATCAGGGACATATCAAACAAAAATTCACTTCTGGTAGGAAGCAGATCCGCTTTATCAATCGGCCAGAACC
>CAKSUD010000123.1 GCA_934500865.1 uncultured Clostridia bacterium
CATAGCACCTGCAAAGCTGGTCACGTCTCCTACAACATCAATATAATCCAGGGCATCGAAATCGTCAATTCCCAGAGAATTTGGATCCCAGATCTTGCCATCCATAATTCCTGTCTTATCCTGAAGAATAATGTTTTCATAGGGTTTTCCATTTTTCGTCACTGCGGACTGCTTCTGCTTACACAGATAAATCCCGTTAATTCTGTCTCCTTCATGTAATTCATTTAAAAAACGCATAATAAAGTCTGCCTCTCTATCTTTAATTTTCTGTTACTATTTTTCTCCAACCGTTACCTTATAATCTTTTTCCGCATACTCTCCTTCAGAGTTTTTGCGAAGAACAGTTATGGTAAGATTCTCTCCTTCCTTCTTTTCCTGAAGATATGTATAATAGGACTGCATACTCTCAGTACGATTTCCATCAATCTTACTGATGATATCTCCACACTGGATCCCTGCTTTCATCGCAGGAGAATTCTCCTCTGTCCGCTCAACGTAAAGTCCCTGAGCAATTCCCAGTTTTCTGCATTGTGCCTGAGTTATCTCTGTTCCATAAATACCTGTATATCTGATTGTCTCTTTGTACGTCGGCAATAAAAATATCAACATCATCAGGTGTTGAAACTGTATCATTTAAAGCTTCCATATGCAACACAACTTTATCCCCTTTTGACAAATTTATGTCATAAGCCGGATTTCCGGTTAGCATATTGTCTATAATTCGTTCAGAACCTTTAAATTTGCCTGACAATACTTTAACCGTAACAATTTGTTTTGTTGTTTCTTCGCCCTGATTTATGCTTTGTGCATCCTCATATTTTATATTTTCAACAATACCTGTTTCAGAAGGTAAAATTGGTTTGTCAATTGCATTTGCCGGTACAATAAAACAAAAAATTAAAACAAATAAAAACAATATTTTTTTCATTATCTTGCCCATAAGACTATCTTCTTATTGTTTCAACTTTCTCAAAGCTTCCAATTCATCTTGGAATGGAGAAATCTTAACTAATTTATCAATAATTCCAGGCATTTTTTCACAAACGTAATCGATTTCTTTTTCTGTAGTAAATCTGCTCAAAGAAAATCTGATACTTCCGTGAACTGCAGTAAATGGCACATTCATAGCTCTTAGAACATGAGAAGGTTCAAGTGAGCCTGATGTACATGCGCTACCAGAGCTTGCACAAATGCCTAAATCACTTAAATGTAATAGGATTAATTCGCCTTCGATATATTCAAAACCGATGTTAGTCGTATTTGGAACTCTGTTTATAATTCCTGCATTTAATCTCGCATTAAATACATTTTTCATAATGCTTTGTTCCAGTTTGTCACGAAGTCTTTTGATTTCGGTTGATTCGTATTTTAGACTATCCATTGCAAGTTCGGCTGCTTTTGCCATTCCGACAATATACGGAACATTTTCGGTCCCAGCTCGTTTGCCACGTTCTTGATGGCCTCCGATTATTAACGGAGAAATCATCGTTTTAGAATTTACATACAAAGCTCCTATCCCTTTTGGTGCGTGAAATTTATGTCCTGAAATCCCCATCATGTCAACACCGAGTTCTTGAACATTAATAGGTATTTTCCCTGTTACTTGCACAGCATCAACATAGAATTTTGTTTCTTTATTTTTTGATTTAATAATTTCTGAAATCTTTTGAATAGGGAAAATGACACCTGTTTCATTGTTCGCATACATGACAGAAACAAGAGCTGTATCATCGTTAATTGAAGCTTCCAACTGAGCCAAATCTAATTCTCCGTTAGAATTAACCCCGATATAATCAACCTTATATCCTTCTTTTTCTAACGCTCTGTATAGATTTAAAACACACGGGTGTTCAACTTTTGTCGTTATAATATGACGTTTGTTTTTATTCATGTTAAGAACACCACGAATAGCTGTATTTGCGCTTTCAGAACCGCAAGAAGTGAATATGATTTCGTTTTCATTCTCTGCATTATAAAAATCTTTAATCACTCCTCGTGCATCTCTAACAGCATGATTGGATTGTTTTGCAAATTCATATACGCTTGAGGGGTTTGCATATTCTTCCTTAAAATAAGGTAGCATTGCTTCCAATACTAGAG
>CAKSUD010000124.1 GCA_934500865.1 uncultured Clostridia bacterium
GGGTTCCATCCACCATAATCAGATATACTTCTATCATTGCAAAACACCGTATCTTCCAAATATTTTGTGTAATTAGTCATATTATTTGCATACCATGTATCTATTGTATCTTTTATTGTAGAGTTTATTTTGTTTACATTATCTGCACTTAGCATTTCATTAAGTGCATTCTCTATACTTTTGCCATCTTTTAATTCTATATAGCGAGCACCAAGATTATCTAAACTATAAATATAATATATAGTACTACATTCTCCTGTTGTATTAAAGCATGTATAATGAGCATTATTTAATTTTTCAAGTTCACTTGAATCACTAACATTCCAAACCATAACTTGCTCATCATTAAGGATATATTTACCATCTGTATATGTAAATTTTTTTGCATATTTATATTCATTTTCTGGATTTAACCAAGCAAAATTATCCTCAGAAAGGAACGCTACATACCATAATGAATTACATGAATTATTAACTGCATTTTTAAATACATATTTTCCTTCTAAATTGGTATAGTTATCATAATAATTTGTCCTTTGTATTGTTGATGGCTCATTTATTGTGTATGTTCCATCTTCATTTTTTGTATAACTTGTTCCATATGTATAAACATCATTATAGTATTCAATATTGTTTCCATCTGATAAAATTATTCCATAATAATAACTACCACTTATTCCTCCAATATAATAAACTGTAGAATTAGTATATGTTTCAGTGCTGTTTTCAAAAGTGTATTTACCTTTTAAAGATGCATATTCACTTTTTGAACTTATCTTGTATGGATTTACTAAACTGTATTTACCAGTTGAAGAATCATAAAAAATACTATCTGCATACCAGTAATTTGTACTTAAACTACTAGTAGTATCAAATATATATTCTACAGAAATCAAATGTTTTGATTCATCGTTATAAATAATATTATACATATAACCTACATAAGATGGAGAATCAATTTCTTCATTAAATGCTGATGTTCCTATTTGTTGATCTGCTCCACTATTTTTACAAGTTTGTTCAGCTTTACCATTTGACTTTCCTACATAAAATACAACATTATCACTTCCAAATGAACCAACGCTATTTTTACTATAAACTACTTTTATTTCATCAGTAATTAACAAACTACCAAGGTTTATTTGTCCTGTCGCACTTCCACTATATTGTCCTATTTGTATATCATTTTTATAAAAAGTTGCTTTATCAAAGTATTCTTCCGAAGATACTGTATAATTTAGATAATAATCTCCTGCTGTCTTTATTGTAAATATTGTTGTTCCTAAACTACTATGTGTCTTCATTGTGCTTGTCCATGTATATGTACTGCTATCATATGTATATGGATAGCTAGTATCATTTGATACAACATTATATTCAGTTTCACTAATTGGAACAGTTTCAAGCTCTTCCTTTATTTTACCATTGTAGATTAGCTTAACTCCTCCTGTGTCTGTCGTTCTTATCATCTGCCAACAGAATCCTCCAAAAATCACATTATTTTTAGTTAATACTTCTGTTCCTTTACTATCATCTGCTCCATAAAAATGAAATACTTTTTTTGTTCCACTTTCATCATAAGCATCATTATGCTTTCCTGTATAAAGTTTTGCTACTCCATCTGTTAATGCTTCTTTTGCTATTACATTATATAATGTTGGCACGTCATCAATAAAAATATATTTACCTACTGAATACGGTTCTATACTTGAATTTCCTCCACTTATATTTCCTGCTCTATCCTTTACTGGATATATCCATAAATATCTTGCTTCTGTATCTCCACTTATTTCAAACTCAGTGCTATTTACATATTCTTTCCATATACCTCCTAGAAGTTCTGTTTCACTTGTTGATAAATAATATTTATATATATTATCTGGTGATAATCCAGAACCATCTACTTCATCTATTGCTGTTATCTTTATTGTTTTTGTATTTCCATTATCACTTACTAATTGCACTGATAAAGTTGGAGGAGTTGCATCAAGTGGCACAAATTCATACTTTATATCACAAGCATTTAAATTGGTATCTTGGCTCATTCCGTTTTCATAATTTGCTGTAACAGTAAACTCTGTTATTCCATCTTCTAGTAT
>CAKSUD010000125.1 GCA_934500865.1 uncultured Clostridia bacterium
AAAATCAGTACATTTACAAGTTTAGTTCATACCTTTGTTTATATATCCAAAACGGACTAAACCTATTTTTTGTCGGCGGATTATATGTTGCTGGCGAAAAGAAGAATACTGTTTTTCTTTTCGCCAGTATTACTTTTTATGATAGGTTAGTAATTTGAGGAAGCAATGAACTCCTTTATTTCTTCCTCGCTTGGAAGTTCTATCATATACTTCTGTACGAAGATGTTCGGGTCTAATCCGGCAGTGGCATACTTAACCAATGTATCTCCCTTTTCTGTGCAAAGCAGAATTCCGATAGGCGGATTATCATCCGGCTGCATCACTTCTGCCTTGAAATAGTTTAGATACATATTGAGTTGTGAAGCATACTCATGGCGGAACTTGTCTATCTTCAATTCCACAATAACGTGGCACTTCAAGATGCGGTGATAGAACACAAGGTCGGCAAAGAAATAATCTTCGTCTATCAAAATACGTTTTTGTCGGGCTTCAAAGCAGAATCCATGCCCCATTTCCAGCAGGAAGCGTTGCAGGTTGTCGAGAATGGATTGCTCCAAGTCGTTTTCTGTTACTAAGGCTCGTTCATTCAATCCTAAGAACTCTAAAGTAACAGGGGTATTGATAACATCTTTAGGTTGCAATAGGGTTGCTTGTTGCTGGACTAAAGCGGAGAGGGCTTCTTTGTTTTTGGAGAGTCCGCTACGTTCATAATATAAAGATGATATTTGCCGTTCCAGTTCTCTTGCAGACCAACAGCCACGTATTGCTTCCATTTCATAGAAAGCACGCTTTGTCGGATTTTCGATTTTGGAGATGAACTTTAAGTGAGAATAAGGTAATTTATTGAACAACCTTTCAGCAGGAATACTCCACTTATTATATTGTATTTCTGATGTTTGTAATTCGGCACACACTGAGTGCCGAATTGGTTCCGTGAATTCGGCGGACAGCGTGTGCCGAATTTCATTTCCTGCTATGATGTAGTGTAATACTTGTTCTTTCAGTTGGGGATAAACAAGGTACAGCCGCCTAAATTCACGGAATCTACGTTCATTCAGACCTTTTGTTTTCAGCCGTTGTTCCAGTTTTTTTAACAGTTGTTCACCGTAGGCGGCACGGTCTTCTCCGTTCTGCTCGAATTCTACGATATATCACCCCATAAGCCAGTTACGGGAAGTAAGGGCGAGGTTTACAGCGTGTGCGGCTTGTGCCTGCAACGTGTTCTTATCCACCGCACGGGTCTTTCAACATTACATCATGCTCTATTGCATAGCGAATAATTTTCTTGAAACGCTGGTAAATGCTTTTAGCACCTTCGCCAACGCTTCGGGATTGCTGATAAGCTACAAACTGTTCCATCATTTCTTTGGTGATGAGTTCCGGTTTAATGCTACACTCATTCATGGGATATTTTGCTCCAACTTGGGGTTCTCTTTCGTTTTATTTTCTAACTTAGCCATTGTTTAGAGGTTTTATCCCGATTTAGGTACCGCAACCGGGTGATTACGCTAAATGGTTGATTCTTCTTTTGTTTTCCGATATTGCAAAGGTGCAAAAGAAAATGAGATTTCAAAGTGTACTGAATAACAGAAAATGGGCAAAATAGGGCAAAAATGGAGAAAATAGGAAATATGCAAATAACTGATAATAAGGAAAATAATTTTTTTTATTTTCCTATTATTTCTATGGCTTGTACCGGGTCTGGGTGCCAAAAGCGGTTGATAATCATACGATTATCAACCGCTTTATTTATATTAGGAGGAAACAGTGCAACTGATCCTTCATTGGATTTACCGTAAGAGCCATGATTTCCTTCTGTTTCTTTGTGACTTCCCTAAGAATGAGACGTTATCTGTTCGTGATTAGCCTATTGTTTGTCCTCGTAAACACATCAGTGTTTGATAACAGGTCAAATATAGCCCCAAATAGATAGAATTGTTGTTTGCAGTCTGTAATTTTACGATTGTTTGTGTGATGAGTAGATTACAGAATTTCACAGAATTCAATCTTCTCTTTGTTGGGTCCTAATATGTTGAAATACTTGATTCCATTTTCCCAGAAAGGGAGAGTGTTGACCTTTTG
>CAKSUD010000126.1 GCA_934500865.1 uncultured Clostridia bacterium
AAATGAATATGAGAGAGTTTTAGAGGAACGTAAGTATTTAAAAACAATAAAAATAAAGAAATAAAACTAAATTTAAATAAGGAGAAATGCCATGTTTTGCCCATATCTAAGAAAAATTTACACAAGAGCAACAATAATAGATTACAACGAAGAAAATATAGAAAAGGGTTCAATAATATCAGAACAATATATTAATGAAGAATGTCACAAAGAAGAGTGCGGAGCTTGGTACGAAGGGAGATGCAGATACAATGAAAATAATGATTAGTCAGCCTATGAAAGGCAAAACACCAGAACAAATAAAAGCAGAAAGAGCTGAATTAATATTGAAGTTGGAAGCGGAAGGACATGAAGTAGTAGATACGGTATTTGAAAACGCTCCAGCAAATGAAGACATAGCAATATATATGCTATCACAATCTATAAGATACATTGGGAAAGTTGATGCGTTATATTTTATGAAAGGTTGGGAAAACGCTAGAGGGTGTAAGATAGAACACGAAGTAGCAGTAGAATATGGAAAACAAGTATTTTATGATAATTAAATAAGTTATTAACATTTTAAAATTATATATGTAGTGGCGGAATAGGTAGACGCTTTATGGCAGAAATGTCGGTTGTGTTTTGATAGTTTGAACCAGGGAAATTATCCCCTTTACTAAGGGTTCACGTTGCAGATTAAGAGTCTCTCACATGTTAGGTGCAAATCCTAGCCTACATATCTACTTATCTACCAAGAAGTAGAAAAAGTTTCTGGGAATGTACATAGTACAATGTACAATCCTTGCTATATGGGTCGATAGCTTAACAGGTAAAGCATATGGTTGAAGCCCATGGGATTTACGTTCGAGTCGTAAGTGACCCACCAAAATAAGAAATAGTAATATGCAATTTAGAGGAGCGGTTACCTTGCGAGTTTCCTAGGCTCGTGCAGCGGGGGTTCAAGTCCCCCGAATTGCAACCAAAAACAAAGTTAAATAATAACAAGAATTAATGTTTAATGGTAGCATGGATGCTTTGGGAGCATTTAGAGTTGGTTCAAATCCAGCATTCTTGACCATAAAGGAATAATAAGAATGATAAATGTAGGAATATATGTAAAAACAATATTAAAAAAACGAAATATGTCACAAATGGATTTATTAAGAAAAATAAACAAATTAAATTTGGGTAATGGTAAAAACTTAAGTAAGTGCCACTTAAATAATTTTTTAAATGGTACTGGTACTGAAAGTTTTTCTTGGGCAAGAAGAATTGAAATAGCGTTAGATTTACCAGATTATAGTTTAATAAAGATGATAGGAACGCCTACAGAGTATGAGTGGAATAAAATAAAGGGGGTAAGACCAAATGTATAAAATGAAATATATTTTTGGGCAAACAATAACATATAGATGCAAAAAACATAAAATATTAGGTATAAGATTTACAGCAAACGGAGTAATGTATAAATTAAGCAATATAAAAGAATGGATAAAAGAAAGTGACGTGTAATGAAGGCAAAAATATGAAAAAATAATTGAAGAAATTATAAAAATATTAAAAACTAACAAGAAATTAGATGAATATAGTAAATATGAAATGTGTAATAATTTGTATTCAGTATTGCTTCAATATTTTGATAGCCCACCAAAGAATGATACAAATAGACAAGAAATAGAATTAAATGCTTGTCGATATGCTATTACTGCTTTAATTCCAATATTGGAAAATAGAGTATACAATTGTGAAGTAGAATACATGCCAAAATATTATGAATTGTGGGAAAAATCTTATGCATTTGCTGGCAGAAGGTCTTTAGAGCATTTTATTGATTATATAGAAATGGATAAATCTAACAAAGTATTAGCAACGAGAAGAGCCGTTTTGAAACCATTTATATTTTATCTTAACAGAATTGCTTTTTCGGATAAACTAAAATATATAATTGCGTCTTATCCTCCAAGTACAGGAAAATCATTTAGTTTAAATTATTTTACTGCTTGGTTGTTCGGATTAAATATAAATAATTC
>CAKSUD010000127.1 GCA_934500865.1 uncultured Clostridia bacterium
GGTATGCATACTATAATAAACCCTAGAAATGAAAATAATATGTATTCAAAAAGTTCTTTGATTCTTTTGTTCATTATTAATTTAATTGCTATTCCTAAGCCAAATGCTACAAAAACAATTATCAAATTTGCTCTAATGAAAAATGTTAATCCAAATAAAATGCCTATTAGCAAGCATTGCAGTTTTGTAAATTTATCATTTTCATAGAATTGCAAACATTTATACATTGCAATCATTGAAAATGTTAGAGCATAAGTTTCGCAACTTAGTCCGTAAGTAAAGCATTTCGCATAACAAATAAATGCAACACCAACTGTAAGGAGACTTATTATCTTATTTTTATTAATTAATTGTAATGTTTTATACATATATACTAGTGCAATATATATGAATAAGAATTCAATAACACACACTAGTGATGGTCCGCCTAATTTTAGCCCTATGTAATTTATAAAATAAAGTACTGGTCCTTTGTTATCTACAATATCTTTATAAAGAGTTTGTCCTTCTGTTAGATTTTTACTTACATTTAAATATACTGCTGCATCCCAAAAGGTTCCAACCTTTTTAGTTGGAAAAGTGTTAGACATTAATATTAACACAATCGCCATTGGTAATATTATAACATATGGTAAAATTTCTTTAATTTTTTTCATTTGCTTTTTGCTCCTTGCTTTTTTATCTTAACTGTGGTTATTATGCTGTTTATTGAGGTTTTTATTATCTTCATTTTGCTTGTTCCTTCTTTTAGATTGTATTCTAATTTAAATGGTATTTCTCCTATTATTGCACCTGATAAATACATTTTATATAAAATTTCCATCATACAAGCAAAACTAGATTGTGTAATCACGTTTTCTCTATATTTTTTATATGTCTTTGTAGCAATCTCGTGTGTATATAATCTATACCCACAAGTATAATCTTTTACATTTGGAATTTTTAACATTATGTTATACCATATTTTTGCAAAGTCGCTTAAAAGTATTCTATGTTTTTTTAATCCTGTTATTGTAGCCCCTTTTTGATATCTTGAAGCTATTATAATGTGTTCTTTTTCCTGTTTTTGCTTTTCTATCATATCTATTATATATTGGGGATTATGAGTATTGTCGCTATCCATAACAACTAAATAATCATTTTCATTTCCTTGATTTATAAAATGCATTAAAATAGTTCGCATAGCTTCACCAAGTCCCTTATTTACATCATGGTTTATTAATTTTACTCCATCTTTTTCTCTATCTATTATTGTTTTCTCTGTATTATCCTTGCTTCCATCGTTTACACAAAATATTTCAACATCAATATTAAACTTTTCCTGTACTTTTTGTTTTACTTTTAATATTCTATCTAATAGTGTGTTTATATCTTTTTCTTCATTATAGCATGGTAATCCAATAAATAGTTTCTCTCGCATTATTTTTCTCCTTAATATTTGAATTTGTTATATATTATTTTCTTTAAAATATAGTTGGATACTGTACTTACACATGTAGCAAATATTTTGCTTAATAAATAATATATTGAGAATTTTTCTGTAAGTATATACATAATAATTGTATCAATAAATATTGATATAATAGCTATGGCTATATAGCTTATGAATTCTCTCACTACTCCAATTTTGACTTTTTTGACAAATACTATTTTTTTGCTAATTATGTATGTTATAGTTATACAAATTAGCATAGATATTATGTTTGAAATAGCATAGTTTATGGATGCTATTTCTGTAAATAAATATAAAAGTAATATATTTATAATTGTAACAAATCCACCAGTACATAAGTATCTAAAGAAAATGATTTTTTTGTTTTCTGTGTAATTGATAAAAATTGTTTTTATTAGTTTGACTAGTTTTTTCATTAATTTCTCCTTTTATAATATCTAGCTTCCTCTCCAATAGCTACTTAAGACCACAATTTTATTCCTTATTATTGTTTTCTTCTACAATATCATTAATCTCTTTTAATTTCTCTTCTAATAATTTTTTATCTAT
>CAKSUD010000128.1 GCA_934500865.1 uncultured Clostridia bacterium
GCTTTTCCTAATTTGTCAAATGTATTCAATTCTTTTAATACTGCTATTTTTAGCATTTATTTGTAATTTCTTACAATCACTTTCCAATAAGATTATCGGCAATATTTATATTATATTTTATACATAGAAAAATATTTTTTGTAATTCTCTTTTTCAATTTTATGTTGACCATTCGAGCTTTGTACTATATAATATGAAAGTATTTATTTACATATTCAGTAGTCCATTGCTATATTTAGTTGGAAATCAGCCAAAAAATTTATTTTGGAGGTATACCATGAAAAAGTCACTCGCCATTTGTATTTTCGTACTTCTAGTAATCATGGTCTCACTTTTACTCGCCTCTAAGCATTGTGACCATGTGTTTGAGAATTGGAAAGTAGAAATTAATGCCACTTGTACTGAAGATGGAATTAAACATTCTAAATGTACAAATTGTGACAAAACTATTTCTGAGGTAATTCCAGCAACAGGACATTTAGAGAGCAAAATGGAAGTTATAAAGCCTGCAACTTGCGAAGTTGACGGTTTAGCCCAGTCTCACTGCGAAAATTGTGGAGAAATTCTTTCCACAAAATCTACTCCTGCACTGGGTCATGTTGAAAGTGATGTAAAAATTGTTTCAACTGTAACCTGTACTACTGACGGCATAAATCAAATTAGTTGCCAAGTATGTGGCGAAATTCTGCATGAAGAAATAATTTCGGCAACAGGGCACACCCCAAGTGAAAAAGAGACTGTAAATAATGCTACTTGCGAAAAAGACGGTCTAAATCAGATTACTTGTAAAACCTGTGGCGAGATTTTGGAAAAAGAAGTTATTCCGGCTTTTGGTCATACAGAAAGTGAATGGGAAACAGTCACCGCCCCTTCTTGTACAAAAGAAGGAAAGCAAAAAATTTATTGCACGACCTGTAAAAAGGTACTAAAAACGAAAAGCATTCCAAAAACAAACCATATAAAAGGTGAATGGCAGGTAATAGTTAACCCGGCTTGTGCTGAGGTTGGGCTTAAACGCATCTTTTGCAAAACCTGTGGTGGTGTGCTTGAAGAACAGTCTATTCCAAAGCTTAACCACACTTTTGTTTCTCACGTTTGTACCGTATGTGGAGCTGCTGACAGTGTTGCAGAAACTTTACCCTTCGTTAATAACCCCGCAGGATATCAGCTCCAAACCAAGAATACGACAGTTCTATATGGTGGTTCATACAATTTAAAAATTGGTGTTATGGGATACCGTGTAAGATGTGTTCAAAGATACTTGGGTGAAGAACGTTACAAGTATGGCATATTTGATTACAAGACAGACGCCTTAGTAAGGTCTTTTCAGAAAAACAACGAGCTTCCTATTACAGGAGAAGTTGACCTTGAGACTTGGACTGCTATGGGATTTACGGAAGAACAATGGAAGGAATGGGATACTTACGTCCATCCATCAGAAATCACATCTGACATGACAAGAAGTGAAATTATCAAAAAGTTTGTAGATATTGCTTATACCTACTTGGGAGCAGAATATATCTACGGATGTGCAGGCTCACCTTCTCAGGGTGGAGATTGCAGTGGATTAGTACTTTCTTGCTTGTACGGAATAGGCATAAATCCCGAAGGATACGACTCACAACAGCACAATTTTAATGAGTACAATTCGAGACTCATGTGGACGGACGAACATTTTAAGAAAGTCAATTTGAAAGATAGACAGATCGGCGATTTAGTATTCTATTGCGATAGTAACGGTATAATCATTCATGTGGCAATATATATTGGTAATGATTTATGCATAGAATCGTGTAGAAATACTATTGAAGTACTTAGCCTTTATAAGTACTCAATGAAAATTGCCGGTATAAAAAGAGTTCTTTATTACTGAAAAAATGGGGGAAACCCCATTTTTTTGTTTACTTTCTCTTGCTTTTTTCCTAATCTTGCTATATAATAGAAAAGGATGTCTTTTAAAGACTTCCTGTTATCAACCTACGACTATGAAAATGGATACTC
>CAKSUD010000129.1 GCA_934500865.1 uncultured Clostridia bacterium
ATCTATAGGACTTATTTGTATATTCAATCCTCTTGCATCATCTGTATCATCTTCTGTTTTATGCTCAATAATGTTATCTGGTGCAGAATCTTCATCTATACAACCTTCATCTGTTGAGTATGATACTATTTCAACCCAAGTTCTCATTTCACCAGTGTATAATGCTCCTGATGCATCTTTGCCTACTTTAAATATTATATTATAAACTTCTTGGTTATTTGTATCTGTAAATGTTTTACCTATTGGAATTAATACCTTATTATATTGTTTTCCATCTATTGTAACTAGTTCTGGGTTAGCTCCATCTAATATATATCCTGTATCATAATAGTACGCTATTGAGTTTATAGTAACATTTGTAGCACTTTGATTATTCAATAATATCTGATATGTTAATTCTACTTCTATTTCTCCATCTGCTTTTTTCTTATTTAATACACTATCATATTCTTCAGGTTTTAATGTACTGTGTGTTGTATCAGTTAATACTGGTAATGCACTATAATCCTTTATTCTATAATTATAGTCTGAATTATATAAGTATAAGCTATAATTTGGTTTTAAATCTGGATTTATAACAATATTATCATTTAAATTGATTATATCATTATAAGTATAACTCTTTCTTTGATCGTTTATATTAACTTTTGCTGAATATATATCTGTTACTGCTGCTAAGTCTACACCTTTCTTTAATAAACCTAAGTCTATATTGTTAGTGTTATTGCCATAATTTGTTGGTAAAGTTTTAGCAGTTATTGCAAATTCTGCTTTTACTTCATTTCCATCCATAGTTTCTAATATTGCTTTTGTAGGTACTGTTGTTGTATCATATTTTAATGGTGTTTCTCTTCCATCTGTTCCTACTGCTGTATCCTTAATTATTGTTTTAAATTTATTATTAAATGCTACTCTATCTTGTTCTTGAGCATCTGAATCAATTGAGTCATCTGCTCCAACATCTGGTGTTACAGCAATATAATGAATTCCATCATATATAAATTCAATGTAGTATTTTATATTTCCTGTGGTAGTTGCTGGAAGATCTTTAAATTCATATTGGCCATTTGCATCTGTAACTGTTGTAGCAACAATACTATCATCTGACACCTTCTTTACAACAACCTTTACATTTGGTATCCCTGTCTCTCCTGCATCATATAAATTGTTTGGCTCTTTTACTGGTTTTATTCCTGTTTGTCCATCTTCCCAAACTTTTCCTTTTAAATCTATTGTTATTTCATTTTTAACTTCTACAATAACAGTATTATCATTTACATCATATTTTGCATCTACAAATTCATTATCTGCTCCAGTAACATTTACACTGCATCCTGCTTGTTTATGTTTTATTTTAATTGTTACTTCTCCATTTGGATATAATCCTTTGAAATTAAAATCTCCTGAAGGAACTCCTGTTTCTTCTATTGTTATTATAATATCTTTATTTGGATCTGTAACTTTTAGTACTCCTATATCAATTTCACCATTTGAATCTGTTGTTTTTATTATTACACTATTATTGCTTTCATCTACCGCATTTGTTAATGTAATTCTAAATGTGATTCCTGGAATCTTTTCACCTGGTATTAATTTATTAATTTTAATTAATTTTAAGTCATCTATTTTTGCAATATTAATTACTTCTAATTTAAATTGATAATATTCTCCCTGTTGAGTTATTTTAATTCTGTTTCTAGCATCTCCTGTAGGTTGTACTATTGTTGATGTCCATGTTCCACTACCTTTATTATATACAAAGTCTATTACTATTGGTCCTTCATTTATATAATATTTGTTGTTTTTTTCATTTATTGTTACTCTAACTGTATCTTTATTTGTTATTATTGTAATTTTAGACTTTCCACTTGCATCTGTTGTAATTGTTGTTGATG
>CAKSUD010000130.1 GCA_934500865.1 uncultured Clostridia bacterium
ACTGCGTTTCCGTCCACGATTAATTCAGATAGCACATAACCTGTATTTGGCGCAAAGGAGAGATTTTTCATAAGTTAACTTTGCTTTATAAATAGATATATTTGCATATAACATAAACAAAATATGTAATTGCTAATTTCAAAAAAATAAAACACCCACAAATTTTTGACAGTTTATTTTTAATTTTAAAAAATGAATATATGTGTAATAGTTTCTAAAAATATAAAAATCCGGAAGATTATATCTCCCGGATTTTTATGTTTTTACATATTTTTGATTTTTACTATTTGGTTTTTCAGGAATAGTCATTTTTATCTTACCCGAATTAATTAACGGTTTCAAAAATTTATCCCTAAAATATCTGCGACTTGTAATTCCAATAAATATTTGAATTTCCTCTCTTGTC
Organism: uncultured Clostridia bacterium; assembly: GCA_934500865.1. Classification (GTDB taxonomy): domain Bacteria; phylum Bacillota; class Clostridia; order TANB77; family RGIG9151; genus RGIG9151. The sequence goes on from CAKSUD010000130.1 coordinate 407, forward strand.
CTTGGAATAGTACAAAAATCTATAATCTTTTTTACAACTTGGTCACTAACTTGGTCACTAACTTGGTCACTAACTTGGTCACTAACTTCATAATTAACATTTTTAATTACTACAGTAAATGAAGTTGGTGTCGAATAAAATATTGGACATAATTCCTTTTTATATCCTGAAAGTTTTTCTGTTTCACTAATAATTTTACTAAGTCCACTGCCTCTGCGCTCCATATATCTCATGCGGTGGAATAAATCGGCTATAATTGGGTTACGTCTATCTGACTTTATTTGTTTTATATCTTGCATTTGTATAGCAATTCCATTTAACATCCCACCAGGAGATGTGATCTCTAGCCGGTCATCAAACATATCTACATGTATTTCACTACCAACTATAATATAGTCTCTGTGAATTAACGCATTTACCAAAGCCTCTGTAATTGCTCTTTCAGCATAATCTGGCTTATCAATTCTTTCTGTTGCCACTTTTTCAAAGCGTGTTTTTGAATTGTTTCTTACAAAATCACTTGCATTTTGAAGTAAGTAAATGAGATTACCTTCAAATTCTTTATCATCTATTGCATCATCAAAAACTGAGCCTTTTTCAATACCGTTCCAACGTGTGCAAAATATTCTTGAATTATATACAATATGTTGGTCGGCTAAAAGCGAGCCGGCTCTAGTAAGCATATTATCTTCATTAATGAGACCAAATGACAAATAATCTTTTTTGTCGAAATGAAGTTTCGTACGTTGAAGATATGTGGCCTCAAGTAACGTAAAGCTATAATCATCTTTCTTAAATTGAGTAGGTAATGAATCATATGTTTGATTAGTGCCACGAAGAATTAGTTCATGTAAAATATGTTCAGGAGCAGGAATACTTTCATTACCTAATCTAATGTATGCTTGCTTAGTTCCATCAGCAAAATAATAATATGGTGTTGAACGCCCCGGCTTTACAACTAGAACTAAAAAATCTTTTCCATTTTCGTTATAAGGAGTTAGAGTGATGTTGGGCATCGGTAAAATACGACTTTTTATTAATTCGCTTATTTTTTCAGAGCAGTACTGAACATCCGTTAAGCCCACAATATTATGCTCGTCAGACACCCCAAAAAACAATGTTCCTCCAATTCCATTGGAAAAAGCACTAACACTTTTTAACCAACTTTTAGGTTTATTTATTTCAAGCGATTCTTTAAAATCACATTCTGTTGCTTCTGCAATGAATTGAAATAGCATTTGTTATTCCTCCTCAAATATAGCTATAAATTTTATTTTCTCAATTATAACATTTGTTATGCTTAAATACAATTAAAATGTTCGATGCTTAAGAAGAAGTCACAACTATACAAAATATATTTCCACTTTATAACATGGTGCAGATACAAGCAAGCTTTTATAACTTATGAAAAATCTCTCCTTTGCGCCAAATACAGGTTATGTGCTATCTGAATTAATCGTGGACGGAAA
>CAKSUD010000131.1 GCA_934500865.1 uncultured Clostridia bacterium
TTCAACTTTTAGACATAAAATTATATCATTCTATACCTTTCAATAATTTCTTTCTAAAACTTAAATAATATTTTTCAGTGTACAATTTTATGTTTATAAGTTGTTACTTTCTTTTGTAAATTATTTTAACAATACATTACTTGTTAGTCAATACATTTTTCCTTTTTTATTCAAAACCTAATTTTTCCTAAAATAAAAAAGTAAATGCAATTATAAGAGTAGTAAATTGAATTTAGTCTTACATAAGCCCTTAATGTACAACTTACTGCAATTTTGTTATAATTAATATGCAAATGTTTTTGGTAGAAACGAGGTAAAATGGAAATTGATTTAAAAAAAAAACAAACAACTTACTTTTGACCAAAGATGTAAAATAGAAGAAATGTTAAACAAAAGACACAGAAAATTTGAAATAGCTAATGAACTAGATAAGAGTCAATCAACAATTTCTAGAGAAATTAATAGGCACAAAGTATTAAAATCTTATAAACCTATTAATGGTAATTTTTATAATTGTAAATTCTTTATTAATTGTAAAATATGTACTCAAAAATGTAAAATCTATCAGCCTATACTTTGTAAAGAAAGGGATAGAACTATAGGAGCTTGTAATAATTGTTCAAAATTAAGATCTTGCACTTTAGACAAATATTTTTATAAAGCTGATATAGCTCAAAAAAATTATAAATACACTCTATCTGATGCAAGACAAGGTGTAAATTTGAACACATCTGAACTTATTGAACTTGCTCATATCATATGTCCACTAATAAAGAAAGGACAATCTATTTACACTATTCTAACTAACCATCCCGAAATAACATTTTGTGAAAAAACAATTTATAATTACATAGAAATGGGATTATTCAAGGATTGGGATATTACTAATTTAACTTTAAAAAGAAAGGTTAGAAGAAAAATATCTATAAAGAAATTGAAAAGCGAAAAGAATCTAAAAATTATACTGGTAGAACATACACAGATTATCTTGAATACAAAGTTCTAAATACTGACATTACAACAACTGAAATGGATACTGTCTACAACTATCAAACTGGACCATATATACAGACTTTTATTTTTGAGAATACATCATTTATGATAGGCATATTACATCAGCATAAAACATCTGATTCAATGTCAAATGGCTTAACTAAATTACAAGATAAACTTACAAATGTGGAATATGAAAAGTTATTTTCACTTTTACTTACTGACAGAGGAAGTGAGTTTGGAAAACCTCAGCTATTTGAAATAAATATAAATACAGGAGAAATTAGAAGTAAGATATTTTATTGTGATCCAATGCAGTCAAGTCAGAAGCCACATGTAGAAAACAACCATAATTTTATAAGAGAAATTCTTCCAAATGGACAAGACTGGAGCCATTTAACACAAGAAAAGCTAGATTTAATGTTTTCTCATATAAATTCCACACCTAGAGAAATATTAGGTGGAAAAACACCGTATGAAATATTTACTTTTATTTATGGAAAAGAACTAGCTAATAAACTTAATATACAAGAGATAGAAAAAGACGAGGTTACAACCAATCCCCGCCTTCTAAAATAGATTTAAACAACTTACTTAATCCAAAACATTTGCATAATTAAATATATTATAAACTTTAAGTCAAATAGCATTTACTTTTACCTGAAAAAAATTTAAATACAATTTGGCTTATTTGTTATGCAAATCTTTTTAATCTCTACTTTAATTTTACACAAAAAAAGTAAAAAAAGCAATATTTTTTAGTTAAATATTGCTTTTAAACTGCATTTAATCATACAACTTGCATTTACTTTACAGAATTGCATTTAGTTTTTTACTTCACCCA
>CAKSUD010000132.1 GCA_934500865.1 uncultured Clostridia bacterium
AATTGTGAGTTAATTTGTCGATTATCATGATAATGTCCAAAAAACCATTTCTTAAATTCACATTTTTCTGATATTTCTTGTAAATAATCAGTCAAAATGTCGTTTTTATACATTGGATTTAATAATGTTTGTATACTAGTAGGACAACAATGAGAAAATATATAATCAACTTTATAATTTACTTTTTCTAAGTTCTTAATTCCGTTTTGCATTTCTTCTTTAGTTGGAAGTTCTAAATCCCACCAAGAAAAATCTCTGATTCTGAAATATGCTCCTCTTTTACGATATTCATATATTCTTTCTTCTTCATCAAGATTTAATATTCCATCTTTAATATCATGTGATCTTGCTCCACCAAATGTAAAAAACTTTTTGTTATCTATATCAAATACTTCTCCACGCATTAAATGTAAAACAGAATCTCTTATTTTATGTACTTTACCTCCATGCCATTCTTCTACTGGATAATTATATAGTCTTGTAAAATTCTCGTGATTTCCATCTACAAATAATGTTGTAAAGTTTTTTTCGTTTAGATAATCCAACCAATACTTTTCCTGTATATTTTCTTTTTCAAATGTCCATATTCCACCAAAGTCACCACAAATGATTACATAATCATCTTTGGTCATCTCTTTTTGAATCGGAAATTTATCAATTAAAAATCTGCTAAAATCAGCATGGGTATCTCCTGTAATGTAAATCATATACATACGACCTCTCTTTTATTTACATTTTCTAAAGCTTTCTTTAATGTTTTTATAACTAACTCTGCACAATGTTCTTTTTCCTTTGGCAATCCTCCTAATTTTTCGATGATTAATTCTGTATCTACATTTTTTGCATCTTCCATCTTCATATTTTTTATGCTTCGAGTTACTTCACAACAAGATGCAATAACTGGAGGACATCCTTTAGCATAAAATTTCGCATCTTCTATTATATTATCCTTATTTATTTTTATATATATTTTAATTATATCACTGCAAACTTCGTTTTCTACAATTCCAATTCCATCCGCATTTTCAATTACTCCAAAATTTATAGGATTTTCAAAATACTCAACTACTTTTTTACTATACATCTTACTTTACCTCTTGTTGGTATTTTATAACATTTTTCCATATATATCAATATAGAGTAGCTTTTTTGCTACTCTATACAAACATTTTTTGTAATAATCCATTTTTTAGTTCATTTAACTTCGTATATCTTTTTTCTTCTTGATATACTTTTTTATCTAAGGTAGTAAGAATATTTGATATTTTTTCTTGTTCTTTTTTGTCTGGTACTTCTATTGGTATATTTATCATTGATTCATATGATAAACACATTCGTACACTACCTTCTAATCTTTTGTTCATTTCATATATAAACTTTGGTGATTCAAAAAAATATTCTAAATATTCTGGCAATATTTTCTCATTACACTTGAAACATATATACATTGGACTAATAATTCCATTTTTATTCTTCTTCATTCTCGCAATAGAACCGACGTTAATACGGGCAGGATTATATGCAAAATCATCATTTTCAATTATTTTATAATTAGTAGTATCCTCACTTGCTACCATTCTATCTTTAAAATGTTCTGATTGTAGTATAAATCCATCTTTATTACTTACACTATATACATCTTTAATCTCATTTTTTGAATTTCTTGTAGATTTTTGAAAAATCAACTCTTCTATTTTCATGCAATTATTGTATTTATCATTAAATATTTTCTGAATTAACCCTTTTTTATATATCTTAAGGGCTTCTATTTTTCTCTGTTGCAGTTCTATTTTTTTATCTAACAGACTTAG
>CAKSUD010000133.1 GCA_934500865.1 uncultured Clostridia bacterium
TATGTTGGCTTGTTATTTTCGCTGTAGTGTTTTCGGTTACTCCACTACAAATTTCTCCTTTGTCTATTAAACATATTTTTAGTCCTGAATCTAGAAGCATATATGCTGTCATAATTCCTGTTATACCTGCTCCTATTATACATACGTCTGTATTTAATTCTTTTTCTAATTTTAAAAAGCTTGGTCTAGTAGTAGTTTGAACCCAATATGACTCCATTTGAACCACATCCTTTCTGTTACACTTACCTACTCCAAGCTTTTCCATATTTATTTTTTTTATTCATCTACAATTAAAGTTACCATTGCAACAGCATATTCTTGGCAATGTGATATGCTTATATCTGTACTCTTAATTTGATTAAAAGTTATATTTAAAAATTCTATTTTGGGATTTCCGTTTTCATCATTTACAACCTGAACATCTTTCCATGATATCCCAAATTTTTCTGGTAGTAATTGCGATATTGCTTTATATATTGCCTCTTTTGCTGCAAATCTGCCTGCATAGTGGTTATATTTTGCGTTTTTTCTACCTTCGCAATATTCAATTTCTTTTGCAGTATATACTGAGTTTAAAAATTTATCTCCATTTTTTTCTATAGATTTTCTTATTCTATCTATTTCAATTATATCGGTTCCACATAATATGCGCATCTTTTTCTCCTTGTTTTGTCCCAAGTGGGTACTGCCCCTAATTAGGACAATTATTTTGTATAGTAAAATCCTTCATCTGCCAAATGCCATTCTCTTATGAAGTCTATGTATATGCTGTTATCTAGGTTTACTTGTGGTTGTAAAACTACTTTTCCTCCCTTGTCTATTGAGCCCCAAAGTCCATTTTGTTTTATAGCTGAAAATCCATATTGATTTTGTTCTTTTGCTTCGTCATATATATAGTTTACTACTACATTCCCTTGGCTGTCTACGAATCCATACTTTCCGTCTTTTTTGCTTACAAATAGTGTGTTTTTTGTTAGTATGTCTTTTGCTTGCTTTTCTTCAAAATTATATGTGTAGTATTTGTCTTCTGTGCCTATTCTTGCTTTTATATAGTCTTTTTCAAATACAAATATTCCCTTTAGTTTTTCTGTTAGGTTGCTGTCAAATAGAACTGTTTCAGTTTCGGTTTTATCTGCTATTATAATTACATTAACGTCCCACTATTCCATTCAGATGTATTCTAGTGGTATTATTGCTGTATTCTCCGTGTTTATTATTCCATATTTGGAGTCTTTCTTTGCTATGTAATATACTGAAAAAGCATATCTTAGTTCTTCATATGTTGGCTCTATTTTTACTTCTCCTGAGGTAGTTATTATTCCATATTTCCCTCCATTTTTTGCTATTATATAATCTCCTTTTGAATATATATAGTCTTCATAACTATTGTTTATAACTTCTCCTTTTTTGTTAATTAAGTTCCATTTGTCTTCTATTTTAGCTGCATATACTTCTGTACTATTTAGATATTTTATTTCCTTATATGCTGGATTTACAATTATTGTACCACTAGTACTTATAATTCCAGAATTACCGTTTTCATCTACTATGATATATTCGTTTTTATACCCCTCTTTTAAAACCTTTATATCTTTATATTCTAATGGTATTATAACTTGTCCTACATTATTTATAACTCCTACTTTATTGTCTTTTTTTATTACTAAGTTTTCTTCAACACTTTTTAATGATGTGATTTCCTCATATTCACAATCTAGTAG
>CAKSUD010000134.1 GCA_934500865.1 uncultured Clostridia bacterium
ACGCCAGCCTTTCGCATCCATCGTCTTATATTTGCGTGAGTTTCTTCCATACCTTATATGCATTAGCATTATAATTTTTCTGTTAAACAGCATACTCTCTATCGGTTCAATCAAAAGCGGATCTATGGAAGCCACATTAAGGACAGGCGATATCGTCATCGGTAACCGTCTTGCCTATATTGCCAGTGAACCACAAGCCGGAGATATTTTATTTTTTCATCTTAATGGAACCACCTATTGTAAACGCGTTATAGGAGTGGCCGGAGATAAAATTACTTTTTATGATGGTTATGTATACATCAACGACAAACAGCTCGATGAGAGTGCCTATCTGCCGGAAGATGTTGAGACGAACTGTACCGATACATTTGTTGTTCCTTCCCAATGTCTCTTTGTCATGGGAGATAATCGGGAGCTGTCTTTTGATTCACGTTTTTGGGATACCCCATATATTTCTGTAAATGATGTTATCTCCAAAGAACTGTTCAATCTTAGCGCAATCTTCCGGAATGCTTTATAGAAAAACAAGGCAGTTAATCTGCCTTGTTTTTCTTTGCTTTTCTTACTATACTAATCATTCTACCAATCACGCCGCCCGCGATCACAACAATGGCTACAACGCCAAATAACGGGATCGGACAGATCTGCGGAATGGTTTCCGTGTCAAGAACTTCCCCGCAGACGGTGCAGCGTAACTCTTTGGTTCCGGTTGAAAATGCCCCGGCGCTCTTGGTTACTGTCCATTCGCCGTCATCGTGTCCGGTTGCCGGAATCGTCTCTTCGTATGTGTCCCCACAGACAGAGCATGTGTATGTCGTGCTTCCGTCCTCGGTGCAGGTGGCATCCGTTGTTTCCGTTACCTCGTAGGTATGTTCCGCCAGATCCGTCTCTTCGGTATATGTGTCTCCGCAGACAGAGCATGTGTACGTTACGCTGCCAGCTTCGGTGCAGGTGGCGTCCGTGCTATCCGTTACCTCGTAAGTATGCTTGCCGGTCGCCGGAATCGCTTCCTGCTTGGTTTTTCCTGTAAGGCTGTTCTTATATTCCGTATACCCGTCCGTTGCGCACGTCGGATCTACTGTTGTGACTGCTTTCCATGCCGCGTCGATCTCCGCGTCTGTATAGGTCTTGGTGGAATTGGTGTCACTTTTCTTGGAATCAGATCCGCTGTTGTCTGTTGCTGTTGCCTGTGTATCATTGCTGGAAGCGCTGCTTGATGAACTGCTTGACTTCTGGGAAGCCGGTGTGAAGTCCGATGGAATAAGACCGGCAGCTTTCCATGAATCTATGTACTGTAAACAATATCCCTCGTTTAAGAGTTCTTCTAATTTGCCGGATGAAACGCCGCCCTGTCTTGCATATGCATCCACGCTTGACTCTTCTCCATATAAGCACAGCGTATAGACATCATCATCTTTGCTTCCCGCGCCTAACGTCAATTCAGCCTTGTGGTCGATGTAGGTAAAGTTAGCCCACGCAGTCAATGTCATTGCTGTAAATAAGCCGACAAGTACATAAAAGCGTTTTGGTTTTCTTTTTCTTGAAAAATATTTCATAAAACAACCCTCCTCTTACTTATTGTATGTGCGTTTTACCTTGCGCCTGTATTTCTCTTTCTGGTACCCATATCTGTGATAAAGCCGGTATTCGGGGTCCTGCTGGATTGCAAAAACATTAAAAGTTTCTCTGAAAC
>CAKSUD010000135.1 GCA_934500865.1 uncultured Clostridia bacterium
TTCAGACTGTTGACAAAGTATATAAAAATATTTTGCTCAGCAGTCTTTTCTTTTTTATTTTTTAATTATATTTATTTTTCTAAAAATTTTAATAAAAAAGTTAAAATAATGGGATTTATTCCCATACTTTTTCCTTCTTTAATGCTATATTTTTCATGTTTTGTGCAGCACAAATAAGCCATGTATAATTTTGATTTTTCTCTATCCCTCTATACATAGCATATCTATATGCATGATTATTTTTACTATCTGCAAAGCTTCTTTCAATTTTTTCTTTTCTTTGTTTGTATAGTTCTTTTCCTCTTTCAGATAATCTTCTTTCACGCATTTCTTCATTTAATTCTTCTCTTATATGCCTTGTTATTGTTCTATATTCCTTTTTATTTGTGCAACCTTCTTTTTCTGGACATCCTTTACAACTTTCTTTACTTGAATAAAATTTATATCCGTTTCTATCTATTCTACCTGTATATTCAAGAATTACTCCTGTCTTAGGACATATATAACAATCACTTTCTTTTATATATTTAAAATTATATTTTTTTACTGTTGTTTCCGCTTTAGCATATCTTCTGTAAGCAATTACCCCATATATATTATTATCATGTAAATATCTTTTTATATCTATCGTATTATAACCTGAATCAATTCCAACCTCTTTTATTTCAAATCCAAATGTTTTCTTTATATATTCTAATCTACTTATATAGGGGACAGAATCATGTACGTTTCCTTTGGTTACATAGCAATCTACTATTATATTACATTTTGAATCTACAGTTCTATGGTCCAGATACATAAATCCTTTCTCTTTGTTATCTCTATGATAATAGCCACTTTCATTGTCTGTATCACTTACTTTTATTTCTTTTTCTTCTATTTCTTCTTCATATTCAAACTCTTTTTTTCCTTGTTTTATTCTCTCCTCATTTATTTCTTTTTCTAACCATTCACGTCTTTTCTTTACTTCTTTTACTATTTCATTATGATATTTATTTTTATTTGCATTAGCTTTTTTATGTGTTGAATCAGTAAAAAATGTTTCTCCTTTTACTAAATTATATTTCATAGCTTGTTCTACAATTTTTATAAATATCTTTTCAAATATTTCTGTTCCAGCAAATCTTCTTATATAATTTTGACTAAATGTAGAGTAGTGTGGTGTCTTTTGACCAAAGGGGATTCCTAGAAACCATCTATATTCTGCATCTACTTTTATTTTTTCACAAGTTTTTCTCATTGATTTTAAACCATCTATAGTTTCTATAAAAACTAATTTAAATAATACAACGGGATCTACACTATATCTTCCATTTGTACTACAATATAAATCTTTTACTTCTTCATAAATAAAAGTGAAATCGATATATTTATCTATTTTTCTAAATAGACTTTCCTCTGGAACTAATTCATCCATTGTATATAATATCATTTCACTTTGTTCATATTCTTTTATTTTTAACATATCTTTTCCCTCCTTAAACAACCATATACATTATATCATTAAAAGTAAAAAAATGCAGTTATTCCTAAGAAAAAACTACATTTTTTTATTCCTTTTTTGGTTGTTTAAGGATAAATATATTTTACACTATTTTTATAAAAAAGAAAAGACTGCTGAGCAAAATATTTTTATATACTTTGTCAACAGTCTGA
>CAKSUD010000136.1 GCA_934500865.1 uncultured Clostridia bacterium
AATTTATATGTTCCTGTTTTTTCATCGTAAGCTGCTCCTGAATTTTTAACAGAAGGAGCACCCGCAGATTTTTGCGTAGATTTAGAAACATTATTATCATTTTTATCATTTTTTACTTTTGTTTGAGGGTTAAGTTTTGATAAAACCGACGTGACTTTATCTGCTGTTACAGTTGATGGTTCTTCAACTAAATTACCGTTTTTATCGTATAATGAAATTTTGTACTTAGAATCCTTCGTTCCATCAGACTCTATCTCGAATTTTCTTGCACCTGACGGATAGAAACCATACTCTTTATTCGTTACAGTACCGTCAGGATTGGTTGTTTTTATTGATTTAACATTGTTGTTTAATAAGTTATAAGTGTATTCTTCTTTTGTAATATTTCCATTTTTGTCAATTTCAGTTTTTTCCGTAATCTGATTAGAACTGTTTCTTTTATAATTAGTCTGTGTAGTAAGCCCGTCAAAGCCCTTTGTTGCTTTTTGTACTAAATTTCCATTATCATCATAAACATTTGTAACAATTTCTGTCTGCCCCTTAGAATTTGTTCTTGTTGATGATGTAATTTGATTGTCATCATTATATGTATATTGCAGACTTTGTGACGTACCGTTTGTATAATCGGTCTTTATGTCTGTAACATTACCATTTTTATCGTAAGAATATTTTATATCACCAAATTTTTCTCCTGAACCGTTAAGAAGTTCTGCCGAAACAGGATTTCCCTTTTCATCATTTTTATAATTTGTTGTCAATAAAGGTTTATTCTGGCTGCTGAATTTGGTTTCACTTGTTTTGTTACCGTTTTCATCAAATTTTGATTCTGTTAAACAATATTCTCCATTTGAATTTTTTGCATAAGATTTATCGTTTGTTATTACACCTGTTTCAGTATAAGTCTTTTGCGAAATAACATCGCCTTTACCAGTTTTTTTAGTTGATGAGGATTCTACCCCGGAATCATAATACTCATGGGTCTTTGTTGAAACAACCTTCCCTTTAGCATTGGTTTTAGTTTCATTTTCCGCTTGGCCATATCGGTCATATGTTGTTGTCGTTGAACCTTTATAATCACCTGTTATCGAGTAATCTTTTTTAACTTGTGTTCCGTTTTCATCTGTTGAATAGGTTGATTTCGTTACAAGTTCTTGATTAGCATTGTATTTTTCTGATTTTGCAGGAGAACCGTCTTTTCGATAGCTGATTTTTTCGGTACCTGTTTGTTGACCTTTGTCGTTATATGAATATACTTCTTTTTTTGCAACATTTCCTGTTTCTTTGTTGTACACTTCAAGTTCTGTTACTTTACCTTTAGAATCAGTCGTTCGAGCTGCTGCCTTTTGTTCGTTTTTATATACGACTTCTTTGGTTGTACCATCAGAATTTTCTGTAACAGTTGAATTAATTTTTCCGTTTTTATACTTGTAATCGGTAGTTGAAAGGGTATTTCCTTTAGAATCTTTTACTGTTGTTTTATTTTCTTTTCCGTTTTTATATGTCGTAGATTCTTGCGTCGTGAGTTTTTTTGAACCATCTTCCGCAACTCTGTAATTGTTTTTAGAAGAATTTACGGCATTTCCCTTA
>CAKSUD010000137.1 GCA_934500865.1 uncultured Clostridia bacterium
CAATAATACAAAAAAATATAATATAGCAATTTACGACAAAGAAAGATTAATAGGAGGCGCTATAGGATTTATTAGATATGAGTGGTATTTTTTAGAAGAATTATGGATAGAAGAGGAATATAGAAAAAAAGGAATAGGAACTAAAATTATAAATGAAATTGAAAAGATAGCAAAAGAAAATAAGGCATTAGGAATAAGGGTAGAAACTTGGAGTTTTCAAGCTAAAGGATTTTATGAAAAGATGGGATTTCTTGTGTACGCTGAATTTGAAGATTGCCCACCAGGAACAATAGACTATTCTTTAAGAAAGAAATTTTAAATAGAGAAAATAGATTTCTTAAATGAAAATAAATATAGAAGATTTAAAACCATGGTTAAATGAAATTCAAGATGCAAAAGCATAGAATAATAAAATATAAGATGGAGAAGAAGCTTGAAATTTTATGTAAAAAATACTATAATATAATTATATTATAAATTATAGAGCCCTCTTGTGTTAGGAGAGAGCAAGTATACTTATTTTTGAAAGGAGACATTTGTATGGGTATTAGCTATCAAAAACGGATTAAGGTTGGAGACGGCACTTTCTTAAATATCAGTAAAAGTGGTGTTTCTATAAGTCAGAAAGTAGGTAAAATTACAATCAATTCAAAAGGAACAACCACTGTCAACCTTGGAAAAGGGGTAACTTACCGTACATCCAAGAAAAAGAAAAAATAATTGTACTAAAAAAAGAGTAGGTAAAAATACAATGAATTTTACCTACTCTTTTTTTATATACTTTTTTAGTTTTATATAAAATGTTTTACATAATTTGACTTTTTAGTAGAAATTTAGTATAATAAAAACCGGTATTTAGTGTTATATATATCAAAGGCAAATTGACTTTGGTAGCCTAAAGTGTATATGCACAAATGCACTCTTTAGAAAGGAGATAGAAAACTATTAACTAAATAACGCAGAAAGGAGAAAATATATTCGTGGAAAAAGAACTTTTAACTTTGATTCCGAAGCGATTTTTATGTCCTATTTGCGGCGAATGGCATAAATGGAAACATTCACATCCATTGGAATATTATGATTCCAATTCTCCAGCAGAATTTACAGAATCTCCGAAAGACTGTGCTAATGACCGGTACACGATTTTTGTTGATGATGAATACTTGTATTATACTACTGGAAAGATGTGTGGGCATGCTAACTTAAATCTCAATGGAAAGATTCAAATTGAATCCATCATTGAGAATGCTGACCAGCCTATTGTTACGTTTGATGTTCCGTTCAAAGCTGAAAATAAAGTAGGAAGAGATGAATATGATTGCAGCGGTTGTGATTGGTGCTCTGAATGTAATCTCATTAAGCTCAGTGAAAATGGTGATTCTATTCACATGAAAATTCCATTGGGGTTTGAATTTGAACAGAGTGATTACATGAGATTCACAAAAATGGGTAAAATTGCACACAAAAAAATTAAGGAGGATGCTACTACTATGAAAAACAACATTTTTAACCTGAATCTGGAATTTGGTCCCAACAAGGATGAAAACATCGCAAGCACATTG
>CAKSUD010000138.1 GCA_934500865.1 uncultured Clostridia bacterium
TTTTACTGAGGATTATACATTATTAAATCAGACGGAATATAAGAATTTAAATAATACTTCTACGTATCCATATACATTTGATAGTACAAATAAAACATGGACAAGTACTAATACTGGAACTAATAGTTCAACAATTTCATTTACTGCTCCATCAAGTGGAAATTATGTACTAAATTATGATTTATCCTTGTCTGATTATTATGAAAAAATATATGTTGAAATATTTAAAGATAATGTAAGCCAAGTAAAACACACAGGAACTGTTGCTGGACAAATAGTTTTTAATAATTTGAATACTTCGAATGTAATTAAAATTGTATTTACAAGAAATTATTCATCTACGTCTGGAAGTAGAAATAATGTAATTTTTAGTTTTGGCAAAGCAAATAGTATTATTAAAACTTGTAATAATACATACGATGCTGCACAAATAGGAGAGAGTGCATTTAATAGCAATGATGATTCACTTGCATACGCAGGTTATATGCATAATACAGTTTATACAGATTCAAGTAAAGCTTTATTGAGTTCGCTATATTTCACTGGAACGAAAGCTTATGCAGATTCAGTAACTTATGATAGTAGTACAGGAAAATATACACTTGACAGTACAACTGCAAAAACACTTAGTGTAACAACTTCAAATGGTAGCACCTTAATAGGTAAATATACTTGTAATCAATCAACAACAACAGCGACATGCTCTATCATATATTACATTGTTGATTATAGTAATGGTTACATAAGTTATTATTCATTTGTAGGCGGAGACTTAGATGTTACTAATAAAGGAAACAATTACGTGTTTGGTTCAACATTCACATATGCAAATGAGACATATACATTAAATGGTACAACAACAATTAACACTGATGATTGGCCCACAGAGAAAACAACTATAAATAATTATCATTATACTTGTTTAACAAATGGAACAACATGCACGTCACTTTATTATGTATATTATGTATATAATGGCACACTATATTATATAACACTCACAAATGGTAAATCAGTTGATGATGCACTAAATGAGATGTTATATGCAGATGATGTAAATACACAAGATAGCACACTAAAAAAATACATAGACGACTGGTATAAAGAAAATATGACAAGTTATACAAATAAACTCGAAGACATCATTTTTTGTAATGATAGGACAATCTTAAATAAAAATGGATGGAATCCAAATGGTGGAAGTACGATAAGCGATTTATATTTTAAAAATTATAATACAAATTATAGCTTAGCATGTACAAATGAGACAGATAGATTTAGTGTAAGTAATAACAAAGCAAAGCTTACTTACCCTGTCGGGTTATTATCTGAGTCTGAAGTAGCGTTAGCAATGCGAAACACCAGCTATAGCACTTGTTATTTAAAATCTAGTAACTGGTATTGGCTTGCTTCACCTTATAATTTCCGCTATAGCTTCGGTAATTTCTACGTCAGGAGCATGGCCGTGAGTTCCTCGGGCGACCTGAACTACAACGGCGTCACTTACGCGGAGGGCGTGCGTCCGGCCATTTCCTTGAAGCCTGGCACCGAGTATA
>CAKSUD010000139.1 GCA_934500865.1 uncultured Clostridia bacterium
AAAAAGATGGGGGGGGGGTATAATTACCATTATACGAGGAGGAATTATATATGAAAAAAGTTATTTTATTAATTTTGTTAAGTATTTGCTACTTTTTGTTTATTTCATGTAATATGTCAAAACTAGAAGCCCCAGTAAATGTAAAAATTGAAAACAATGTATGTACTTGGAATATTGTGGAAAATGCTAGTCAATATCAAATCATAATTGATAATGATGTTTATAGCTCATTTAGTAATAAATATGACTTAAGTAATGCTAACTTAATTGCAGGAAAAACGTATTCAGTTAGAATAAAAGCTATATCAGGGTCTATATTCATACAATCATCGGATCATTCGGAAGCAATTGAATTTGAATATATTTCGTCAACAAATAAAGAAATTTCATCAGTTACATCGTTATTTGATATAGGATTAACATATGGAGTTAATGCGATCAAAGATGAATCTGTAAGTAATGGTTTATCTACTAAAAATTCTAATATATTTGATTTAGATAAATTATCTGATGGCGATATAGGAAAGAACCAAATATTATTATCAAAAGGGAACACTAATAGTAGTGAGAATATTAATGAAGTAATCAAGGATTGCAATGTAAATCTAGTTTTTGGACAAAACACAGATATTGATATTTTGAGTGGAATGTTTACATTAGGATATGAAAAGAAGTTTAAACTTGATGTGGTATCTAAACATAACCAAAGAAAATATCAATATTATTATGTTCAAAAGCAGTATATAAATAGTTATAATTATCAAATTAAAAACTATCAACTTAGAGATGAATTATCAAAGAAATTATCTAAATCATTTATTAATAGTATATTAGAAATAAAAGATTCTAATGATAATTTTGTAGATTTGATTGAAAACTTATTTAATACATATGGTACCCATGTAGTTATGTCAATTTCATATGGAGCAATGTCAGAAATATATTATGGAAAAGTATCAAATAAAGAAATATCAGAAACTGATATTACTGGATCACTAGATCGTGGTATATCTGGTAAAATACCTTTTGAAGGAATTGATTTTTCAAAAAATAGTGAAATTTCAAGCACAGTAGTAACAAGTGGGAAAAATAGTACAGAAACTTGCGCTGAAACTTTAAATGTATATTTCACTGGAGGAAAAGCAATAAATAGTACTACACTAAAATCAACTTCGGAAAAATATAATGAATGGATAGATAGCATAGATGGGAAAGAAGTAGTGATTGATGCCGCTAAAAATGGTTTGGTTCCAATATGGTATTATATTCCTAAAGAATATAGTGATGTAAGAAATAAAATAGAAGGATACTTTAATGAGAAAGCAAGAGAAAACACATCAAACTTAAAAGAATTACTTGAGTATACAGATGAAGGAGATAAAATCAATTATGATGGTGGTCATGGTACAGTAAATGAACCATACATTATATCAAATGTAAATCATTTAAAAAACATAAGTAAAAATATGGGCAGTTATTATCTTTTAAAGAAAGATATTATCATAGATAATGAAAATTGGACTCCAATTGGTACATATAAATGGAAAGCAAAAAC
>CAKSUD010000140.1 GCA_934500865.1 uncultured Clostridia bacterium
AGACGCTTCCGCTCAGAGTGTTATACTTTTGTATCAGTTACCTGGTAATCGGTATTGGAATTGCACTTTCGAATCGATGCAAGATGCCAATTGTACCTACAGATCTTTTTCCGAGAGAACTTTCAGCAATTATCAAGGTTCCGTATTCAAAAGTAAAAATCAGTTTTGATGTGATCTGTCTGGCAGTTACGTTTGTGATGACCTATTGTTTCCTGGGACATATAAAGGGACTGGGAATCGGAACGGTTCTGGCTGCTTTCACGTTAGGAAAAACCATCGGAATCATTGGTGAACAGATGGATAAGAAGTGGAGTTTTACTTCTGTATTTGAAAAATAAGAAAACATATAGTAGATGTAAACGAAGTAAAACTAAAGGGAATTCATAATTATCAAAACATATGTGCTGCACTTGCTGCAACTAAAACATTAGTACCATTAGATGATGCAGTAAAAACAATAAAAGAGTTTAACTCTGTAGAACATAGATTATAGTTTGTAAGAGAAATACATAATGTAAAATGGTATAACGATTCTGCAAGCTCTTCACCAACAAGAACAATATCTGGAATTAATGCTTTTAATGAAGAAATAATATTAATTGCTGGTGGGTATGATAAAAATTTAGATTATACTCCTCTTGCTAAACCAATACTTGATAAAGTTAAAGGAAATTAGAATTTATATGTGTAATAATTTACAAGAAACTATAGATACCGCAAAAAAGATAGCAAAACCAGGGCAAGTAGTCTTATTTTCACCAGGAAGTGCTAGTTTTGATATGTTTAAAAATGCATATGACAGAGGAAATCAATTTAAGAAATTAGTTAATGAAATATAAAAAAATAGATATTATATGGAACACAAAAAAACTTTCTTGCATAATATACAAAAAATATGCAAGGAGGTTTTTTATGTTTAATAATCAAAGTTATGATGAATACATAAGAAGTATTTTGGGTTATAGTCCAGTAGACCAGACAGATATGCTATATCAAAGAGATTTTGAAGATTATTCACTATATGATAGAAATTATAGTGGAGTAAATAATTCAAATTTTTCAAATGATCAATTAGAAGAATGTTATCCAGAAATTTACAAGTTAGTATATCCTATGGTAAGAAAGGCATGTACAACAAATACAAAGCCAGTAAATAAACAGTTAGTTGATGAATTAACTAATGAAATTTATTTATCAATAGAAGGAAATAATGAGGTTCAAATAAATATTAATTTACAAAATCAAATTGACAAAAGAAGTCCTTCATCTAATAGTAATACTAAAGAAATTACAAAAAATTCAAGTGGAAGTGCAAAAAGTGAAAATAGAGAGAATAGACAATTTAATAGTGGTTTGAGTGATATTATTAGAATTTTATTGTTAAGAGAATTATTGGGAAGACCTGGATTTCCTGGTCCTAGACCTCCACGTCCACCAATGAGGCCGCCATTTCCACCACCACCACCTGGAAGACCACCAATGAGACCACCATTTGGACCAGG